>NZ_JBXUOV010000024.1:0-47273 GCF_057196585.1 Micromonospora sp. ATLC20 | reverse complement strand
GGCCTCAGCCCTGGCGGCGCACCAGCGTGCCGGCCCGCGGTCCGGCGCCGGCCGCGCCGAACGACGATCCGGTGTACGTGGTGCCCACCCGCCCGACGGCGCCGAGCCGGCCGGTGGCGGTGACACGGACGGCCGGGGCGGAGCCGGGCCGGGCGGCGACCGCCGCGGGTACTGAGGTGCCGGCGAACGGCACGGCCGAGCGCCCGGCCGACGTCACCACCGTGGGACCGGGACCGGACAGCGCGGAGGCGATGGCCGCCTGGGCGTCGCGCCGGCGGCGGTTCCAGGCGCCCCGGTCACCGTCGAAGTAGCCCTGGCGGTAACCGAACCGGTAGCCGATGCGGTAGCTGAGCTGGCCGTGCAGGCGGCCGGCCGCGTAGCAGGTGGAGCCGAGCACGAGGACGAGCACCACGGCGAGAAAGGGGGTCATCGCTCGTCCGTCCCGGTAAGTGGGTCGACCACCAGCAGCCGTTCCAGGTCGTCGGTGCTGACCTCCTCGACCAGCTCGACACTGATCCGGCATCCGTCGAGGATCACCTCGGCCACCGACGCCCGGCGGATCTCGCCGCCGGAGTCGTAGACCCGCACGCTCAGCTCGGGGCAGCCGAGGTGGGTCCGCCACGCGTCCCACTCCCCCCGGTCGCCGACGCTGAGTGAGAGGTACCGGCACCCGCGGGCGAGATAGAGACGCCAGGGGGCGCTCAGCCCGGCGGACACTCCGTCCGCGATCAGCCCGAAGGCCTGGGCACGGGTCGCGAGTTCGGTCACGAGACCCCCTCGGCACCCGCGGAGTGACGCATGTGAGCACTCGTCGTCTCAAGCACGTGACACAACGTAAGTTGTCTCATGAGCGTGACAGTATCAGCTTTTCAGGCCTTTGCCGCCGTACTGGCGTCCATCTATTCTGCCCGGGTGACACCCCTCAGGAGCAGCACTGGATCGTTTACCGGAAATCCGCGATCAGCGTCACGTCGGCGTGACAGCAGCGTGCCGAGCCGCCCTCCCGGGACCGACTGGCCGTACCGTCACGGGGTGACCGAGACGACCAACGCACGGAAGATCGCGTTCGCCACCTTCGTCCGGCGCGCGCTCGACGACGCCCGCGCGCTGCGGGCCTGGAGCGGCACCGAGGTCTCCCGGCGCACCGGCGTCTCCCGCCAGACCATCAACCGATGGGTACGCGGCGACTGGGCCAGCGACCCGGAGGCCGAGCGGGTGGTCGCCTTCTGCGAGGGGCTGGGGCTCGATCCGGCCGCCGCGTTCACCGCGCTCGGCTGGGACCGGGCCGCCGGGCCGCGTCCCGCGCCGGCCCCGCCCCCGATGGACCCGGACGTGGAGGCGCTGCTGCGCCGGCTGGTCGACCCGACCGTGTCCGACGCGGAGAAGTTCCACATTCGAGAAACCATTCGTTACCTCGCATATCGCCCGACACTGCCGGGCGGTGTCCGAAATAGGGGGAAACAGGCCGGGTAGTTCCTCAGATGGCGAAAGAACGGAAGGTCGGACCCGATCGTTTCGCCGCGGGGACGGATCGGACCCGCTAGCGTCCACGTTTGTACTGCTAGGGGCTCGTCATCGGCGGGGGGACGGGACACAGCCGAACCCAGCCCTGCGGGACAGAAGGAGGGGTCTGTCCATGACCCTGAAATGGTTGGCAGTCGTGGTCGCGGTGGTGTCGCTGACATCGTGCGTGACCGGCAACGTGGTGGTCGGCGTACTGGACGGCGGGCAGCTTCCCCTGGTCGTCAACCTCTTCGCGCTCACCACAGCCGGCACCGCGGTGATCCTCGCCGTCGTCGCCGAGCTGCACGATCGGCTAAACGACCGGGTCAGCGCGCTCACCGAGTTCCTGGTGGCGCGGCTCAACGAGATCGAGGCGCACACCGGCGACCGCAACACCGGCTTCGTGGAGGGCTACCTGCTCAGCCACGGGCAGGAGGCAGCAGTGGTGCCGTTCGGTCGCCGGGGACGAGGAGCCGCCGAACGCTGATCACCACGTCGTTCCGACGTCACATCTCGGCCACGAATACGCCGCCCGGCGCGGGGTACGCTGACGCGCGTGCCGCCGTTGAATCTGGGCAACCAGCAGCCGAAGACCCCGTTGAACGCGGAGCACGCCTGGCGTGCCACCGCCGACCGCGCGGGTGACGTCGTCCTCTTCTTCGACTTCGACGGCACCCTGGCGCCCGTCGACGACGATCCCACGGCCGTACGGCCCGCGCCCAACGTGCTCACCGCGCTGGAGGCGCTCGCCCCGCACGTCCGCCGGATCGCCATCGTCTCCGCCCGCCCGGTGGACTTCCTCCGCGACCACCTCGGCGGCCTCACCGGCATCGACCTGTACGGGCTCTACGGCCTGGAGCACAGCCACTCCGGCGGCGAGACGGTCACCGAGCCGGCCGCCCTGCCGTGGGTGCCGACCATGTCGGAGCTGGCCGAGCAGGCCCGCGCCGAACTGCCGCCCGGCGCGCTCGTCGAGTACAAGCGGCTCTCCGTCGCGCTGCACTGGCGTACCGCCCCGCAGCTCGGCGACCTGGTGCAGGAGTGGGGCCGGGCCCAGGCCGAGCGGCTGGGGCTGCGCGCCCAGCCGGGCCGGATGGTGCTGGAACTGAAGCCTCCGGTCGACCGGGACAAGGGCATGGTGATCGGCGAGACGGTCCGGGACGCCGGTGGCGCCTGGTACTTCGGTGACGACGTCTCCGACATCAAGGCGTTCGCCGCGCTGCGCGCCCGCGCCGCCGACGATCCCGACTTCCTCGGCGTCTGCGTCGCCGTCGCCAACCCGGAGACCGGTCACGAGGTGGCCGACGCCGCCGACCTGACCCTGGACTCCCCCGCCGCCCTGGCCGACTTCCTCACCTCAGCCCTGCCCCACCTCCGCTGACCCCGGTCTCCGCGCGGCCCGGTCTCTCCCCCGCGATCTTGCACTTCCTGCCCCGAGGGCGCGGCTTATGCCCCCTTTGTCGGGGCAGCAAGTGCAAGATCGCCGAGGCGGGCGGGCGGGGGCGACGGGGCTGGGGCGGCGCGGGCGGGGGCGAGGGTGGGTCAGGTGCCGAAGCGGCGCTGGCGGGTGGCGTAGGAGCGCAGGGCCCGCAGGAAGTCGACCTTGCGGAAGTCGGGCCAGTTCAGTTCGCAGAAGTAGAACTCCGAGTGCGCGCTCTGCCAGAGCATGAAGCCGGAGAGCCGCTGCTCGCCACTGGTCCGGATGATCAGATCCGGGTCCGGCAGCCCCTTCGTGTAGAGGTGCTCGGAGATGTGGTCGACGTTGATCGAGGTGGCCAGCTCCTCGATCGTGCCGCCGTTCGCCGCGTGCTCCACCAGCAGCGAGCGGACCGCGTCGGCGATCTCGCGCCGCCCGCCGTACCCGACCGCGATGTTGACCTGAGCCCCGCCGTCGCGGTCGCGGGTGCGTTCCTCGGCGGCCTTGAGCGCGGCGGCGTGCTGCGCCGGCAGCACGTCGAGCGCGCCGACCATCCGCAGCCGCCAGGGGTTGCCCTCCTCGGCCAGCTCGGTGGTGAGGTCCTCGATGATCTGGAGCAGCGGGTCCAGCTCGGCGGCCGGGCGGGAGAGGTTGTCGGTGGAGAGCAGCCAGAGTGTGACGTGCCCGACGCCTGCCGCGTCGCACCAGCGGAGCAGCTCCTTGATCCGTTCGGCGCCCATCCGGTGGCCGTCGTTCGGGTCGACGAAGCCCATTTCCCGGGCCCATCTGCGGTTGCCGTCGCACATCACGCCGACGTGTGCGGGTACGGGCTTGCCCGCGAGCTTCGCCGTCAGCCGGCGCTCGTACACGGAGTAGAGGAGTTTCCGCAGAGTCATCACCTTGCAGGGTAGCGACCCGCGGGAGAGATCAGTGTCTCGGTGGCATATCACCTGACGGTGAGACGGTCCGGCGCGGTCGCGGCAGGTCCGCCCCGATCGCCATCAGGGTGCGCGCGTCCAGCCGGCCGTCGCCGAGTCCCAGCTCCACCACGGTGCGGTAGACGCGTTCGTCCCGCCGGGCCGCGCCGACCACCGCGTCGACCACCCGGCGCCGCCGGGCCAGCCACGCCGCCACCGAGCTGTGCCGCAGGTGGGTGCCGAGCCGGGCGCGCAGCGCGGCGGCGTACGCCCGGGCGGCCTCGGCCGGGGAGCCGGCCGCCGCCGCGCCGGCGAGCGCCCCGGAGCGCAGCGCGTAGAAGATGCCCTCGCCGGTGAACGGGTTGATCAGCGACAGCGCGTCCCCGGCCAGCACCACCCGTCCGCGGCCGGGCGCCGGCCGGTGGGTGGACAGCGGCAGGTGGTGCGCCCGCAGCCCGGTCACCGTGGCCGGGTCGACGCCCGGGAGCAGCACGGCCATCCGGTCCAGCAGGTGCGCGCGGCTGAGCGGTTCGCCGCGCAGCACCTCCCCGTACCCGACGTTCGCGCGACCGTCGCCGATCGGAAAGGCCCAGGCGTACGCGGGCCAGCGCGCCGCCGAGGTCACGATGAGCTGTTCCGGCGGCCCGGCCGGCGCCGGCGCGTAGCCCCGGATGGCGAGCGCCAGGTGCCGGTCCGGGTTGACCGGGTGACCGAGCGCGCGCCGTACCACCGATCCGGCGCCGTCCGCGCCGACCACCGCCCGCGCGGACAGCTCGCCGTCGAGCAGCACCCGGTCGGCGGCGATCTCCACCCGGCGTACGGTGTGCCGCCGCAGCTCCGCACCGGCGGCGACCGCCGCCGCGACCAGGCGTGCGTCGAACACCTCGCGGGGCACCGTGTACGCGGGCCGGGGCAGCGTCCGGGCGACGGTGCCGCCACCGGGCCCCACGAGGCGCAGCGCGGGCAGTGGCGGGTAGCCGTCGACAGCGCCGGTCACGCCCAGCTCGGCGAGGACGTCCAGCGCGTGCGCGGCGATGCCGTCCCCGCACGCCTTGTCGCGAGGGAAGTCGGACCGGTCGAGCAGCAGCACCCGCGCCGCCCCGGCCCGCCGCGCGCCGAGCGCCGCGGCGGCCCCAGCGGGCCCCGCCCCCACCACCACGACGTCCCACACCCCCTCATCCTGCCCCGCCGCACCCCGCCCCGGGCGACGATCATGAGGTTGGCGGCATCAACGGATCGAAATCGCCGCCAACTTCATGATCAACGGGGTGGGGTGAGGGTGCGGGTGCGGGTGGCTCGGGTCAGGGACCAGAGGGTCAGGGCGGCGGCCGTCACCAGGGGGGCGCCGTCGCGGATCAGGCCGTCGATGCCGAGCAGCCACCAGCACAGGGGCAGGTCGATCGCGAGTACGCCGAGGGTGACGGCCACCAGGCCCTTCCGCGCCCACGCCTTGTCACGCAGCAGGAAGGCGGTGCAGAACAGCACGGCGTAGCTGACCGCGATGCCGGCGCCGAACCAGAAGATCAATGCCGGTACGGCGGCCAGCCGCCCGTCCAGCACGGCACCCGTCGCCACCAGCGCGGGCACGAGCATCAGCGGACTGTAGGTGAACGCCGCGACGCGGGCGGTGAGCAGCCAGCCGTTCGCCTGCGGGCGCTTCGGCGCCACCTCCCGCCAGGCGATCGTCCCGCCCTCGACGACCAGGCCCTTGCGGTGCCGGACCAGATGGGCGCGGATCGCCTCGGAGCGGTAGAGCAGCACCACGACGGCGACGCAGAGCGCGGTGAGCACGGCGAACCCGACCAGGCCGGGCAGCGCGGGCACCCCTTGCCGGGGCACGATCAGCCGCCCGACCGCGAAGATCGTGGTCACCGCCAGGATCAGCCCGAACGGCCGGGCACCCACCCGTCCCTTGTTCACGTGGCCGATCAGCAGCAGGAAGCCGAGCGACCGGAGCATCGCCCAGCCGGTGCGTACGGCCAGACCGAACTCCTGCTCCGGGGCGTACCAGTAGTTGAGCAGCTCGACCACGACGGTGGCCGCCGCGGTCACGGCGAGCAGCGTGGTGAGCGCCCGGACGGCGGACGGCCGCCGGACCTCGACAGGTTCAGCGGCCGTCCTCATGGCATCCGATGTTGCCCGGCGCGGGCAACAGGCACACCTGTTACTTCTGCGGCTCCGCGTCCAGCCGGGCGCGCAGCGCGTCCAGCTCGGCCCAGAGCACGCCGGGGAGCTTGTCCCCGAACTTCTCGAACCACTCGGTGACCAGCGGCAGCTCGTTGCGCCACTCGTCCGCGTCGACCTTCAGGGCGATCCGGACGTCCTCCGGGGTCATGTCCAGACCCTCGACGTCGAGCGCGTCCTGCGCCGGCACCATGCCGATCGGCGTCTCCACGGCCTCGGCCCGGCCCTCCAGCCGCTCGATGACCCACTTGAGCACGCGGGAGTTCTCGCCGAAGCCCGGCCAGAGGAAGTTGCCCTCGGCGTCCTTGCGGAACCAGTTCACGTAGTAGATCTTGGGCAGCTTGGCCTCGTCGCCGTCCGCGCCCTTGCCCATCTCGATCCAGTGCCGGAAGTAGTCGCCGGCGTTGTAGCCGATGAACGGCAGCATGGCCATCGGGTCGCGGCGGACCACGCCGACCGCGCCGGAGGCGGCGGCGGTCGTCTCCGAGGAGAGCGTGGCGCCCATGTAGACGCCGTGCACCCAGTCGCGGGCCTCGGTGACCAGCGGGATGGTGTCCCGGCGGCGGCCACCGAACAGGATCGCGTCGATCGGCACGCCGTTCGGGTCGTAGTAGTCGTCGGCCAGGATCGGGCACTGCGTGATCGGCGTGCAGAAACGGCTGTTCGCGTGCGAGGAGAGGTTCTCGCTCTCCGGCGTCCAGTCGTTGCCCTTCCAGTCGATCAGGTGCGCCGGCGGCTCACCCATGCCCTCCCACCAGATGTCGCCGTCGTCGGTCAGCGCCACGTTGGTGAAGATGGAGTTGCCCCGGTCCAGCGTCCGCATGGCGTTGGCGTTGGTCTTCCAGTCGGTGCCGGGCGCGACGCCGAACAGGCCGTACTCGGGGTTGACCGCGTAGAGGCGGCCGTCCGCGCCGAACCGCATCCAGGCGATGTCGTCGCCGATGGTCTCGACCTTCCAGCCCGGGATGGTCGGCTCCAGCATGGCGAGGTTGGTCTTGCCGCAGGCCGACGGGAAGGCGCCCGCGATGTGGTAGACCTTGCCCTCCGGCGAGGTGATCTTGAGGATCAGCATGTGCTCGGCCAGCCAGCCCTCGTCGCGCCCCATCACGCTGGCGATACGCAGCGAGTAGCACTTCTTGCCGAGCAGCGAGTTGCCGCCGTAGCCGGACCCGTACGACCAGATCTCCCGGGTCTCCGGGAAGTGGGAGATGTACTTGGTCTCGTTGCACGGCCACGCCACGTCCTGCTCGCCCGGCGCGAGCGGGGCGCCGATGGAGTGCAGCGCGTGCACGAAGTCGGCGTCGTCGCCCATCGCCTCCAGGACCGAAGACCCCATCCGGGTCATGATCCGCATCGAGGCGACGACGTACGGGCTGTCGGTGATCTCCACGCCGAACATGGGGCTCTCGGCCTCGACCGGGCCCATGCAGAACGGGATGACGTACATGGTGCGCCCGCGCATGCTGCCGCGGTACAGCTCCGTCATCGTCCGCTTCATCTCGGCCGGCGCCATCCAGTTGTTGGTGGGGCCGGCGTCCGCCTCGTCGGCGGAGCAGATGAAGGTGCGCTCCTCCACCCGGGCGACGTCCGTGGGGTCGGTACGCGCGTAGAACGAGTTGGGCTTCTTCTCGGGATTCAGTCGGATCAGGGTGCCGTTCTCGACGAGTTCGTCGGTGAGGCGGCGCCACTCCTCATCAGACCCGTCCACCCAGACCACGCGGTCGGGGGTGGTCAGTTCCGCGACCTCACGTACCCAGGCCAGCAGCTTGGGGTGGGACGTCGGGGCCTGATCGATTCCCCGAACAGCAGCCGGAGCAACCATGTCACTTCTCCTTGTGGTCGACGCTGACCGATCTATGGGGTGCACGAGTTCCGGCGGGCTGGTACGCCGCCTCGTGGAAACCTGGGATTGGGCTCAGCGTAAACCGGACTGCCTCGTCAGTCAGTGGGACTGGTTGTGAAGAACTGCACAAGGTACGGCCACGCTGCGGCATCACGATCTGATACCCGCTTTCGCGCGCAGTTTCACGCAAATCCTGCGGTGAACCTTCGACGGCCGGGTCCGGCACCGGAGTGACACGGACGTCCGATCGCGGGGAAGCGTACGAACATGTCGCGAAAGACGATTCCGTGATGCGCTCCACAGATTCGCACAGCGCGTTACGCTCTGCTCACGGACATCGAGAACGGGCGACGCCTCTCCGACCCGGGCGGCCCGCGCGAGACGGCCGCGGCGAAGCCGTCGTGGCCGACTCGCCGTTGGAGTCCGCCCGGTTACCGCACAACCGGTACTCTCGGCGGGTGGCCGCGACGATGACCGGAGACCAACCGGGGGCTCCGCAGACCCGCCGGGGTCCGATCGGAGCACTGCTCGACCGTTTCGGTCATCTCATCCACGAGCTGAGCAAGTTCGCCACCGTCGGCGGGCTCGCCTTCGTCGTGGACTTCGTCCTCTTCAACTACCTGTCCAGCGGCCGGGACATGCCGCCGCTGGCCGCGAAGACCATCTCCACGGTGATCGCCGCGACAGTCGCCTTCCTCGGCAACCGGTTCTGGACGTGGCGGCACCGGCAGCGGTCGAACCCGGCCCGCGAGTACGCCCTGTTCTTCTTCTTAAACGCGGTCGGCCTCGGCATCGCGGTGGCCTGCCTGGCGATCAGCCACTACGGGCTCGGCGCGATCTGGCCCGCGGTGTTCCAGACCCCCCTGGCCGACAACCTCGCCAGCTTCATCGTCGGCACCGGCCTGGGAACGCTCTTCCGGTTCTGGTCGTACCGACGGTTCGTCTTCGTCGAGGCGGGAACACCTCCCGTTCCGGCAACGAGCCACGACCGAGAGTCCGGGGCGTGACGAACCGCCCATCCCGACCCGCCGGGCCCAGCCGGCCCAGCCAACTGCCTAAGGTGTTCCGCATGCCTGGAGTCCGTCTGCTGCCCGAGCGCTGGCAGAAGTTCATCCACGAGGCGCTCAAATTCGGCATCGTCGGCGGCATCAACACCGTCATCAATTACGCGGTGTTCAATGCGCTGGCACTCACGGTTTTCCGTGACGGTCAGCTGAAGGCGACAGTGATCGCGACGATCGTCGCCACGATCACGTCGTATCTGATGAATCGTCACTGGACGTACCGTGATCGACCGAAATCGGCACTCCGGCGCGAATACGTCCTGTTCTTCCTCTTCAACGGCGCGGGTCTGCTCATCGAGCTCGGCGTCCTGGCCCTGGCCAAGTACGGCCTCGGCGTCCACGGCCTGCTCGCGCTGAACGTCGCCAAGACCATCGGTGTCCTGCTGGCCACGCTGTTCCGCTTCTGGTCCTACCGGACGTTCGTCTTCCAGCCCGTCCCCAGGCACGCCGAGGAGACCTGGCACTCGGTGCCGCGTGACGAGTGGGACAACGTCGCCGAGATGGACCCGGTGGCCGAGCTGGCCGAGTCGGTCAGCGAGCTGGAGGAGGAGGAACCGCCTCCGGGCACCGGCCGGGCGGCCGACTTCCCGCCACCGCGTGGCCGCCCCGCACCGGCGGACGCCGGACTGGGTGGCGCGCTCGGTGCCGACCTGGACGCCGAACTCGCCGCGGAACTCCAGCCCCGCCGCGCCCGCCGCTGAACGACGAGAAAGGCCGGCACCCCTGACCCGGGGTGCCGGCCTTCTCCGTCGAACGGGTCAGGGCTGCTCGCGCAGGGACTTCCCCTCGCTCATGTCGGCCAGGATCTCGCGCATCTCGCCGTCACCCAGGCTGTGCTTGTCGTGGTGCGCCTCGACCAGCTCGTAGAGCTTCGTCTGCACCCTGTCCACGCCCGGCACGTCGTGCAGCACCGACTGGCCGCGCTCACCCGCCGACTCGATGGTCAGCGTGCCGCAGCCGAGCGGCCGCTCCACGAAACGCTGGTGCATGGCGTGGTCGTTGATCCGGGTCAGCGGCAGGTCCCGCCGGTTACGCGACAGCACCCCCTGCTGGAGGAGCACCCGCTCGTTCGTGAACAGGTAGTGCGTGGTGCGCCAGACCAGAAACGGCCACAGGCCCAGCCACAGCACCAGCGCCAGGGCGACCACGGCGATCGCGTAGAGCGCGATCGTGCCGCCGGTGCCGTCGGGCAGCAGGAGCCAGCCGGCGACGACCGCCGCGACGGCGAGCACGAGCACCAGGACCGGCCGGATCAGGGCCTTCCAGTGCGGGTGCAGGTGCAACACGACGTGCTCGTCCTCGGTGAGCACGTCTTCGGGGAACGCCACGGGGGAACCTCCTCGCAGAACAGGACGCGCTGACCGTAACCGGTCGGCGCGCCCGGCCGGCATCGGCCGCGCGGACGGCTACCCGTGGTTCGTCGACAGAGGCCCTTCCTTCACCGCAGGTGCAGCACGTCGCCTGCCGCCAGCCGCAGCGTCTCGGCGCCCGTCTCCACCAGGAGCTGCCCGTCGGCGTCCACGCCGGTGGCGGTGCCGTGCGCCTCGCTGCCGTCGGGCAGCAGCACCCGCACCTGACGGCCGATGGTGGCGCACCCGGCCAGGTACGCCTCGCGCAGCCCGCTGGCCTCCGCGTCCCCGCCGGCGTCACGCCAGCGCTCGTACCAGTCGGCGAGCGCGCGAAGCAGCGCCCGCAGCAGCGGATCCCGGTCGGTGGCGGTGGCGCCCGCGAGCTGGAGCGAGGTGGCCGGCAGCCCGGTCGGGTTCTCCGGCAGCTCGTCGGCGCGCAGCGTCACGTTCAGCCCGACACCGACCACGATCGCCGGCGGCCTGTCGTTCTCCCCCGGCACCGCCTCGGCCAGCACCCCGGCGCACTTCGCGCCGTCCACCAGCAGGTCGTTCGGCCACTTCAGCCGCGCGTCCAGCTCGGCCAGCAGGCGTACCGCCTCGGCCAGCGCGACACCGGCGAGCAACGGCAGCCAGCCGTACCCGGTGACCGGCACCGGCGTCCAGCCGCGCTCGGCGTCCGCCTCGCCGGGCCGCAGCAGCACGCTCGTGGCGAGACCGGCGCGCGGCGGCGACTGCCAGACGCGGCCCCGACGGCCCCGGCCGGAGGTCTGCCGCTCGGCGACCACCACCAGGCCCTCCGGCTCGCCGGCGCGCGCCGCGGCCACCGCGTCGGCGTTCGTCGAGCCGGTCTCGGCCAGCAGTTCCAGGCGGCGCCAGGGCCCGTGCGGCGCGACCAGCGCGCGCCGCAGCCGGGCCGCCGACAGCGGCGGTCGGTCCAGATCGGTGTACGGCGAGCCGGGCATCCCGCCAGCCTACGGCCCGGATGAGGCGCACTGCACAGCCTCAGACACCTGAACCATCGTTATATTCCACGGGTGACTACCGAGACCGGGTTCAACATCCACACGACCGCCGGCAAGCTGGCGGACCTGGAGCGACGGCTCGACGAGGCGGTGCACGCCGGGTCGGCACGCGCGGTCGAGAAGCAGCACGCGCGGGGCAAGAAGACCGCCCGCGAGCGGATCGAGATGCTCCTCGACGAGGGCTCGTTCGTCGAGCTGGACGAGTTCGCCCGGCACCGCTCGACCAACTTCGGGCTGGAGAAGACCCGCCCGTACGGGGACGGCGTGGTGACCGGCTACGGCACCGTCGACGGCCGGCAGGTCTGCGTCTTCTCGCAGGACTTCACCGTCTTCGGCGGCTCCCTCGGCGAGGTCTTCGGCGAGAAGATCGTCAAGCTGATGGACCTCGCCATGAAGATCGGCTGCCCGGTCGTCGGCATCAACGACTCCGGCGGCGCGCGGATCCAGGAGGGCGTCACGTCCCTCGGCCTCTACGGCGAGATCTTCTTCCGAAACGTCCGGGCCAGCGGCGTCATCCCGCAGATCTCGCTCATCATGGGCCCGTGCGCGGGCGGCGCCGTCTACTCCCCGGCGGTCACCGACTTCACCGTCATGGTCGACCAGACCTCGCACATGTTCATCACCGGCCCCGACGTGATCAAGACGGTCACCGGCGAGGACGTGGGCATGGAGGAGCTGGGCGGCGCCCGTACCCACAACACCCGCAGCGGCAACGCGCACTACCTCGGCACCGACGAGGAGGACGCGATCGAGTACGTCAAGGCGCTGCTGTCGTACCTGCCGTCGAACAACCTGGACGAGCCGCCGGTCTTCGACGCGCCCGCGATCCTCGACGTCACCGACGAGGACCGCGAGCTGGACACGCTGATCCCGGACTCGGCGAACCAGCCGTACGACATGCACCGGGTCATCGAGCACGTGCTCGACGACGGCGAGTTCCTCGAGGTGCAGCCGCTGTACGCGCAGAACATGGTGGTCGGTTTCGGCCGCGTCGAGGGGCGCCCGGTAGGCGTGGTGGCGAACCAGCCGATGCAGTTCGCCGGCACGCTCGACATCGCCGCGTCGGAGAAGGCGGCCCGGTTCGTGCGCACCTGCGACGCGTTCAACGTCCCGGTGCTCACCTTCGTCGACGTGCCCGGCTTCCTGCCCGGCACCGGCCAGGAGTGGGACGGCATCATCCGCCGCGGCGCGAAGCTCATCTACGCGTACGCCGAGGCCACCGTCCCCAAGGTCACCGTCATCACCCGCAAGGCGTACGGCGGGGCCTACGACGTGATGGGCTCCAAGCACCTGGGCGCGGACCTGAACTTCGCCTGGCCGACCGCGCAGATCGCGGTGATGGGCGCGCAGGGCGCGGTGAACATCCTCTACCGCTCGGAACTGGCGAACGCCGAGGACCCGGCCGCGGTCCGCGCCGAGAAGATCGCCGAGTACGAGGACACGCTCGCCAACCCGTACATCGCCGCCGAGCGCGGCTACGTCGACGGGGTGATCCCGCCGCACGAGACACGTACCCAGATCGTGCGGGCGCTGCGGGTGCTGCGCACCAAGCGCGAGACGCTGCCGCCGAAGAAGCACGGCAACATCCCGCTGTAGCCGACCCTGGTGCCCCCGCCGCTGAGACGGCGGGGGCACCGGCGTCAGCAGCCGGGGTTCGCGGCCACGCACATCCGCTCGGCCGCGACCCGGGCCATCTGCCGCACCTGTTCCTCGGTCACCCTGGCCTCGGGCGCCTGACCCATGGGCAGGTCGGTCCGCAGCCGGCCGGACGGGAGCAGCACCGTCACCAGATCACCCACCCGTACGACCAGCCGGTCCTCGAACAACGGCGGGTAGCCGGGCGGCCGGCCGGTCGCCTCGTCCGGCGCCACCGTCGCCTCGTGGCGCAGCAGCAGCGCCTGATCTCCGGCGAAACCGCTCGCCGCGACGTACCAGCGGTGCACGACCTCGGCGCTGACCGTCCCCCGCTCGGTGTAGACCTGGCCGGTCGTCCGCCACGCGCCGCAGGCCGCGACTGTGCCCTCCAGGTCGGTGACGAACCGGCCCGCCTCGCCTGGCGCCATCCGGTAGACGTCCTGGGTGAGAACCGATCCGATGGTCGTAGCGGGCTCGGTCGGCGGTTCCATCAGGGTCTGCCCCCGTGAGTAGCGCGAGCGCGGTTCCTCGGCCGGCCGCCCCTGTTCCCGGGCGCAGACCTGAAGCAGGTCGTCGACCCGGACCGGCTCGCCGAGGCCGGTCTCGCCGAGCCGTTCCCCGGTCGGTACGGGGACGTCGGCCGGTTCCAGCATCGCCTCGGCCACGATCTCCCCCCGCCCGTCGACGGCACCGGCGGCGGGCGGTGGCGGCGCGCCGGCCCGGTCCACGAGTGACGCGGTGAGCGCCGCGACGACCACCACCGAGGCCGCGGCGAGCGCGGCGGAGCGCCGGCTGCGCCGCCGGGCGGTGGCCCGGATCGCCTCCGGCTCCGGCCAGGTGACGTTGCGCAGATCCCGGTGCAGCAACTCCACGAGTGCGACGTCGTCAGGCATCTGCCGCCTCCTCCTCCAGGTCCACCACGGCGAGCAGCCCGGCGAGCGCGGTCCGCCCCCGGGAGAGCCGGGCCTTGACGGTGCCGATCGGCGCCTCGGTCTCCCGCGCCACCTCGGCGACCGGCATGCCGAGCAGGTAGTGCATGGCGATCGCGGTGCGCTGGGCCTCGGGCAGCCGGCGCAGCGCGGCGACCACGTCCAGCGTCTCGGTGCTCGGCGCCGGCACGTCCGCCACCGCGCCGTGCCGCAGGTAGGCGCGCGCCCGGCTGCGCAGGCTGCGCCAGCGGCTCACCGCGATCCGGCTCGCCACCACCCGCACCCAGGACTCCGGGTCGTCGTACCCGCGCACTGTGGACCACCGCTGCCAGGCCCTGATGTACGCCTCCTGCACGGCGTCCTGCGCCTCGGCGAGGTCACCGGTGAGCACGTAGACGAAGCCGAGCAGCCGTTGCCGGCTGCCCCGGTAGAACTCGTCGAAGCCGTCGCTGTCGGGCACCTGCCACCTCCCCGTGTTCGTGAGGGGACACGCCTGGCGGCGCGGTGCGGGTTGCCCGCTCAGCCGAGCAATTTCTCCAACTCGCCGAGCGGGAAGCCGCCGGCCGGGATCCGGCCCCGGACCGCCCGGCGGACCGCCGTCTGCACCGCCGCGTTGGCCGGGGTCGGCACGCCGTGCAGGCGCCCGAGGAGCACGATCTCACCGTTGAGGTGGTCGGTCTCGACCGAGCCCGCACCACGGGCCAGGCTCTGCCAGGTGGAGCCGCCGGAGCGCTCCTCGCCGCCCACCGGCCGGTGCGACACCCGGTCGCCGCGTTCGGCGGCCTCCTCCTCGACGGTGGTGTGGGCGATGCCGGCTGCGGCGAGCGCCGCCTCGCCCTCGGCGCGTACCCGCTTCGACAGGGTTTCCGGCACGTCCCGGCCGAGCAGCGCCTGGAGGCCGTTGCCGAGGTTGGCGAGCAGCTTGCCGTACTTCCAGCGCATCACGTCGTCGCGGACCGGCGCGACGAACCCGGCCGCGGTCAGGTCGGCGGCGACCGCCCGGCTGGTGTCGTCGGCGCCGGTCGGGTAGCGGCCGATGTGCAGCATGCCCGGATGTGGATGGCCGTTGGCGACCACCACGCCCGGCTCCAGGTGGGTGGCGGGCAGCCACACGCACACCGGGTGTACGCGGGCGAAGCGCCGCAGCGCGGCCGGCTCGTTCGCCACGCCGTTCTGGGCCGGCACGACCGGCAGCCGCTCGCCCGCCGTCCCGCCGCCCTCGACCGGGGCGTCCGCCCAGACGTCGAGCGCCGCCACGGTGTCCTGCGACTTCACGGTGAGGACCAGCACGGTGTCCGCCGGCAGCGGCGGCCCGTCCGGCCCGGCCACCGCCGGGAGCCGGCTCGTCACGTCACGGTCCGGCGTGCGCAGCGTCAGACCCCGCTCCCGCAGCGCGTCCAGGTGCGCGCCACGGGCCACGAGCGTCACGTCGTGGCCGGCGTCGGCCAGGAGTACGCCGATGGTGCCGCCGACCGCGCCCGCTCCGATGATCACGTATCGCACGGGTCCGATTCTGCCCTGCCGCGTAGCGGCCCGCTCCGCGACGCGATACGGCGCGCTGCGGGCCGACTTGGCGCGGCGCGCAGCGGTGCGGCTCGGCCCGGTCAGCCGGTGAGCCCCGCGTCGGCCAGGATCGGGCCGGCCAGCAGCAGCGCCCCGGCGGCCAGCGCGCCCACGCTCACCAGCAGGAACACGCCCACCCAGAACAGCGCCGGGAACGGCGTGATCCGGGCGAGCTGGTCGGCGTCGGACTGCGGCATCCGGCCCCGGGCGCGTTGCCGGTGCAGCTCGAACACCGGCCGTACGCCGCCGATCAGCAGGAACCAGACCGACGTCCAGGCGAACGCGGCCTGCACCTCGGGCGAGGTGTACCAGGAGACGGCGAGCACCACGCCGCTGGTGACAAGCAGCGACAGCACGCCGAACAGGTTGCGGATCATCACCAGCATGGCCAGCAGCAGCGCCACCGCGAGCCAGAGCAGCAGCGTGATCCGGTTCCCGGCCAGCAGCCACGCGCCGCCGAGGCCGAGCAGCGACGGCGCGACGTACCCGGCGAGCAGCGTGAGGATCATGCCGGGCCCGGTGGGACGGCCGGCGGAGAGCGTGAGCCCGGAGGTGTCCGAGTGCAGCCGGATGCCGTGCAGCCGGCGGCCGGTGAGCAGCGCGACGAGCGCGTGGCCGCCCTCGTGCGCGATGGTCACCGCGTTGCGGGCGATCCGCCAGGGCAACCGGGCCACGACCACCGCGAGCGCGACCACGGCGGTGACCACCACGAGCAGCGGCGGCGGGTCCGGCTGGGCGCTGGTCAGCGTGTCCCAGAGCGTGGTGAGACCGTCGATCAGGGGCATGGGCGGGGAGCCTACCGCCCCGAGCCGTGTCGCTCGACCGGCGTGCTCCCGCAGCCGGTCAGACTTGGCCGGGCAGTAACTGGAACGGAGATGATGTCGAGTGGATCCGGTAACGGCTGCGTCCGTGACCCCGCTGACCGAGGCCGATTACCTCGCGATGGGCGACGGCCGCCACCGCGTCGAACTGTTCGACCGGGGACTGATCATCAGCCCCGCCCCGGACCTGCGGCATCAGCGGGTGGTGCGCCGATTGGCGAACGCCGTCGAGTCGACGGTCGCGCCGGCCGGTCTCCTCGTTCACCACGGCGTCAACGTTCGGCTCGGCGTCGACCGGGTCATGATCCCCGACCTCGTCGTCACAGATGCCGACGGCGAGGGCGCGATCCTGGACGCGGAACGCGTGGCGCTTGTCGGCGAGGTCGTCTCGCCTTGGAACGCGGGCGTCGACCGGGTGTTGAAGATGCAGCTCTACGCGATCGCCCGAATCCCGTGGTACCTGCTCGTCGAGCAGGACGGCGACAGCCACTCGCTGCGGCTGCACCGGCTCGACGGCGCGCACTACGTCGAGGATGCCGTCGCCAAGGCGGGTGAGACGCTCAGTGTCACCGAGCCGTTCCGCTGGGCGATGGACCCGAGCGACCTGCGCTGATCCGCAACTGTCGCGCCACCTGGGCGAACGACGATCGTCTATGAAAATTTCCTTTCTTCCTATTGCGATCTAGGGCACTAACCTCCAAAGATGGGCATCAATCAACGGACGTCCCTCTGGAGGCAACCATGGCCCGTACCAGACTCTCCGTGCGCCGGCTTCTCGCCGCCGGCCTGGCCGCCGCCGCCACCGCGGCCGCGGCCCTCGTGGCGACCGCCGGACCGGCCGCCGCCGCGACCACGCCCGGGATCGACGTCTCCCGCTACCAGGGCAGCATCAACTGGACCAGCGTGCGCAACTCGGGCATCCAGTTCGCCTTCATCAAGGCCACCGAGGGTACGAGCTACAAGGACCCGAACTTCAACGCGAACTACGTCAACGCGTACAACGCCGGGGTGATCCGCGGGGCGTACCACTTCGCCCGGCCGAACATCTCCGCCGGTTCCACCCAGGCCAACTACCTGGCCAGCAACGGTGGCGCCTGGTCGGCGGACAGCCGTACGCTCCCCGCCGCGCTGGACATCGAGGGCAACCCGTACAGCGGCGGCTACTGCTACGGCCTGAGCACCACCGGCATGCGCAACTGGATCCAGGACTTCCTGAACACCTACCGCTCCCGCACCGGCCGGTACGCGGTCATCTACACCACCACGAGCTGGTGGAACCAGTGCACGGGCAGCTGGACCGGCCCGTGGGCCAACCACCCGCTGTGGCTCGCCCGCTGGGCCAGCGCGCCCGGCACGCTGCCGGCCGGCGCCCCGGTGTGGAGCTTCTGGCAGTACACCAGCACCGGCGCCGTCTCCGGGATCAGCGGCAACGTCGACCGCAACTACTGGAACGGTGACCGCAGCCGGCTGATCGCGCTGGCGAACAACACCGCCTGACATACGTGCGACACAAGTGGGACCGCCTCGTCACGAGGCGGTCCCGCTGTCGTCGTACCCCGAGGTCAGGCTCTGCGGCGCGCGGTGGCCGGGACGGGCACCGGCGTCCGGCGCGTCAGGCGCCACGCCGCCACACCGGCGACAGTGAGCGTCAGCACGCCGAGGACCGCGACCGGCGCGGACAGGCCGGCACTGATGAGGAGCAGTACGACGTCGCCGAGCGCAACGAGCATCCACAGTGCCAGCCGCGGGCCGGTGTACCTCCGTCGGTAACCCATGTCGCGCCTCCTTCCGTCGTCGGAGGGATTCATACCCCCGAGGACGGAAAGCCATGCGAGCGAGTTTCGTGACCGCGGGATTCCCGGTCAGTTCTGACGGTCCGGCACGAAGCCCTTGGTGATGATCTCCCAGTTGGCCAGGTTGGCGTCCCAGTCCTTCGCGGGCACCTCCCAGCGCAGCGCGAAGCCCCTGTTGCTGGCGGTCGCCACACCCCGGTTACGCACGTGGAACCGGGTGCCGTCGTCGCGCGTCTCCAGCCAGTCCCAGTCGGCGCAGGTGCGGAAGTAGGGGTCGCACTTGGTGATGCCGACCAGCTTGTAGTTCCGGACGCGGGAAGCGCGGTACTTCTCCTGGCCCTGCCAGTCGGCGTACGCGTCCGGCTTCGGGTTCGGCGTCCACTGGATGAACAGCACCCGCCGAGCGCCACCGACCTCGTAGAGCACGACGTTGTCGCTGCGGACCCGAGCCTCGAAACCGTTCGGGATCGGCACCTTGAAGCCGTTCGGGCCGGTGTAGAGGCGCCAGCCGGCCGGCAACACGGCCCCGGACGCAGACGGGCTGGCCGAGGGAGAAGGGCTGGCCGACGCACTAGTGGCCGGGGCGCTCGGCGACGCGCTCTCGCTCGGCGCGGGCGGCGCCGCCGACGCCGAGGTGCCGGCCGTCGGCTCACCGCCGTCGCCGTCGTCACCGTTGGTCAGCAGCGGCACGGCCACCACCAGGCCGACGAGCAGCAGCACTACAAGCGCACCGATCAGCAGGTTGCGCCGGTTCGGCGCGGACTTCTCGACCGGCAGCACCGTCGCCCGGCCGGTCGACGGTGCCTCCTGCACCGGAGCCGGGCTGACCGGCGCGGAGCCGGTCACGGCCGGGCTGACCGGCGCCGGGGTGTCGGTGACCGGGTCGCCGTCGAGCCGCGTCTCGTCCAGCGCCGGGTCGACGCCGTCCACCCGCGCCTCGTCGTCCACAAGGGTCTCGTCGGCCGAGGGCGCCGGGTCGAGCTTCGCCGTCGGGTCGGCGGGCGGCGGGGTCACCGCGGTGGGCCCGGCGTCCGAGGTGGATGCCGGCACCTTCGCCGTCGGGTCGGCGGCTGCCGCCGTACCCCCGGTTGCGGCGACCCCGGACGCGGCGCGTTCGGCCTGGTCGGCCGGGCGCGGCGCGGGCACCAGCGGCGGACGCGGCACGCGCGGACCGTTCGGCCCGGGCCGGCGTACGCCGTCGAGCAGCGAGATGCTCTTGGCCCGCCGACCGGCGGCCTTGCGCAGCATGCGCTCGGCCACCTCGGCGGTGATCCGCTCGTCCGGGTCCTTGCGGAGCAGGCCCTGGAGCACCGGCTTGAGCGGCCCGGCGTTGCGCGGCGGCGGCATCGGCTCGGTGGCGAGCGCGGCGAGCGTGGCGATCGCCGACGGGCGCGCGTACGGCGACTTGCCCTCGACCGCCGCGTAGAGCGTGGCGCCGAGCGACCAGAGGTCCGCCTCCGGGCCGGCGGTGCCCTCGCGGGCACGCTCCGGAGAGATGTACGCGGGCGAGCCCAGCACCATGCCGGTGCGCGTCACGTTCGGGTCGCCGGGAATGGTGGCCAGGCCGAAGTCGGTGAGCACCACGCGGCCATCCTCGCCGAGCAGCACGTTGCCCGGCTTGACGTCGCGGTGCATGATGCCGGCCTTGTGCGCGGCCTTCAGCGCGTTCAGCACGCCGAGGCCGATCTCGACCGCCTTGGCCGGGGTGACCGGGCCGTCCTCGGCGATGGTGTCCTGCAACGACTTCGACGCCACGTACTCCATGACGATCCACGGATCGCCGTCGGTGCGCAGCACGTCGAAGATGCGGACCACGTTGATGTTGTTGAGGCGGGCGATCGCCCGCGCCTCACGCAGCGAGCGCTCGCGCATCTCGCGGCGCTCCTCCGGAGTGAGGCCGGGGGGCGGGACCAGTTCCTTGATGGCCACGTCCCGGTGCAGCACCTCGTCCCGCGCCTTCCAGACGCGGCCCATGCCGCCTTGACCGAGCGGCGTGATAAGCCGGTACCGGTCGGCGACGAGTTGGGGGAGCGCGTTCGACATCGCAGAAACCGTACCCGGCCGCTGCGACGCCCACACCGTCGGCACGCCACTGTACGGCGAAGGTCGAATTCGCGACGCGTACCCTTGGGTCATGTCTGCCGAGGAGCCCCTGTTCCGGATCGTCCGTGGCGTGCCCACCGCCGAGGAGCTGGCCGCTCTGGTCGGCGCGATCGTGGTGCGCACCCGCCCGGCCCAGGCCGCCGCGCCGGCCCCCGTGTCGCAGTGGGCGCGCAGCGCACGCCCCGCCCTGGCCGGGCCGATCGCGGGCCCCGGCGCGTGGCGGGCCTCCGGACTCCCCCGCTGACCTCACCTCCCGCTCGCGGCGGCGGGGCGGGGCTGCCGGGATCAGCGTCGAGCCATTAACCTCACTCAGGGAAACCGTGTGGTGACGGGCAGGAGGCTCCGATGATCCCGGAGGACAACCAGCCAGCCGGCTGGCTGCGCGGCTACGGCGGCATCGAGGCCGACATCCGACAGATGCGGGAGTTCGCCGACCGCCTCCAGGACGAGGTGACGCGCAACTACTCGCCGCACCTGTCCTACATCGCCGACGACATGAAGGCCCCGGTGCCCAACCCGGCCGACGCCTTCATCGAGCTGGTCCAGTTCCTTCAGGCCCACCACGACACCCAGACCGCCGCGGTGAGCGCGGTCTGGGACCTCGCACCGGCGACCGGCCGCCTCGCCGACGCCGCCGGGCGGATCGCCGCCCGCTACGGCGACGCCGACGCGTTCTCCTCCGCCCGCGTGGCCGACGTGGAACGGGCGCTAGCGGGCCCCTCCGCCACCGTCGCCCGCCCGATGCCGCCACTGGCCGACCCCACCGCCCCCGAACAGAGCCGGGTGATCCTGCCGTGATCGAACGGGGCAGCGGACGCACCTCCGGGCTGACCGACTGGCGGCTGATGGACGTCCTCAGCATGTGGGCGTGCGTGCAGGACCAGGACACCGCCGGCCAGTGGAAGCAGGTCGCCGGTTGGCGCAAGGTCTGCGACCTCGCCCTGGCCCACCTGAGCCGCCTGCGCGAATACCGGCGCGGTCTGGCCGAGGCGTGGCCGCCGGAGACCAACGCCGCCGCGCGGGCGTACATCGCCGAACTCGACCAGCTCATCGACCGCGTGCAGCGCACCCACGACGCCGCCGCCGCGAACTACGACGCGCTGGCGGCCGCCGCACGTGCCATCGGCAGCGCGCGGGCCGAGCTGCAACCACTGCACGAGGAGTACGCGAAGAAGCTGCGGCAGAAGCAGGCGTACGAGGCGACGATCGCCGACCCGAAGGCGGTTGCGGGCAGCCGGTTGCCGGAACGGCCCCCGGTGACGGACGACGACTTGGAGCAGTTGAACGTACGGGCGCGCGGGTTGATGACGGGGCTGAGCGGCGAACTCCAGCACGCCCAGGTCATGCTCCAGCGCCCACCAGCACCAGTCCGGCCGGCGCCACGGGCCGACCCACATTCGTCTGACCCGTATCTTGGATCAGATCCGGCACCAGTAATCCCTTCTATCGTCGCAGTCCCGATTACGCCACCCACGTCGATTAACCGGCGTCGACCGAGCGTCGCAACGAGCCCGCCAGTTCATCCAGGCAGCCCTTCTACAAGCGGCGTCATAGGCGGAGGTCCGATCCTAGGCAATGCCGGTCCAGGAACGCCCGTCCAAGCGATGCCGCCTGGAACCGCATCCCCTGCTACTCCCAATACACCCTCTGGCACTCCCGGCGTCCCCCTTCCCCCGGCACTCAATCGCGGCACCAGTTTGGGCCCGCTCGGGAACGATCCAGCTGCTGGAAAGAGCACTAACCGGCCGCTTCCGCCGCGTGCGACCGGAACGAACGGGATGATTCCGGGAGTTCCCCTTGGCCAGCCCGGCATGGGCGGCCCGACTAGGCGCGTTAATCCCCCAGGTGGAGTTATCGGGGGAGGCGCGGCCGGCACTGCTCCGGCAGGCGCTGCAGGATCTCGACCGAACACGGGGAGAGGTCCACAAATCGGCACACCTGGGTTGACCCCTCTCGGCGGCGCTCCCGGGCTGTCTCCCACCCACGGGCGGCAGAACAGCAAAGGTCTGGATACAGACTCGGAGCGACGCTGGGATCCGGACAACCCCTGGGAGGTCGAACGCGGCGTGAATCCAATATTGGAGCCACCTGACGAGGGACCGGTCGATCCAGGGCCTGCCATAGGCTTCAATCGGTGATTCCCTGCGCGCTTTTGGTGGCGCGGAGCTTAGCCGCGTCACTCGCAATCTCACTCACTGGCCTGGCGGCAGCAGCTTCGCTGCCCGCCTCGGACGGGTCGGAGCGGGTGAGAGGCGACCAGTGGCATCTAGGCTTCTTGAGGGCTGCAGAAGCCCACAAAATTAGCCAGGGCAAGGGGATCGTTGTAGCAGTTCCAGATACTGGAGTAGAGGCTCACCCTGACCTACAGAAGAACTTGCTTCCAGGAACAGACGTGATCACGGGAGGAAGCGGAGACGGCCTTCGAGACACGAATAGCCACGGCACCGGCATGGCTGGCCTCATCGCGGCGCATGGGCGGGGAGGCACTCGCGGCGCGCTCGGAGTGGCACCTCAGTCCAAGATTCTCCCAATCTTCGACACACCAACCAACGGACTGGGTCAACCCGACGATTTAGCAGCCAGCATTGAGTATGCAACAGCTCAACACGTGGATGTAATTAGCATCTCTGCGGCCAGCATCCCCACCCCTCGCCTGCAATCCGCTATAAAGGCCGCACTTGAAGCGAATATTGTCGTAGTAGCAGCTGTTGGGAACATCCCCAGCGAAACATCGATTAGCTATCCGGCATCCGAGCACGGCGTGATCGCCGTAGGCGGCGTTGATAGGCAGGGCAACAAGACCGGATTCTCGGCTTCGGGGGCGGATGTAGATATTCTCGCACCTGCAGTCGACATTTACACCACAAGCCTCGCAGGTCGATACCGCCGGAGCACCGGTACATCCGATGCGACTGCGATCGTTGCCGGGGCTGCTGCTCTCATCCGCTCCAAGTACCCCAACCTGCCCGCCCAGGAAGTCGCCCACCGGCTGACCGCCACCGCCGTCGACAAGGGACCACCCGGTCGCGACGACCAGTACGGCTACGGCGTCATCGACCTGGTCGCCGCGCTCACCGCAGACGTCCCCCCGCTCGGCTTCGAGTCCTCCCAGGTGACTCCGCCGGCATCGGCGGAGACAGCACCCGAGAAGGGAAGGAACAAAGCAGCGACCGTACGCGGGCTCGCCACCCTCGGTGTGCTGGTGGCGGCGGGCGGCGGCTACCTGTTCTGGCGGCGGCGCCGACGTGCCGACGACCCGCCGCCGAGGGTCAGCCGGTAGCGTCGGCGGGGTGTCGACCTCCGTACCGGTGCGCCTCGTGCTCGCCTCGCAGTCCCCCGCCCGCCGCAAGTTGCTCCAGGCCGCCGGGATCGAACCGGACGTGCTGGTCAGCGGCGTGGACGAGTCGCAGGTGGTGAGCGATCGGGCCGAGGATCTGTGCCTGGAGCTGGCCCGGCTGAAGGCGCAGGCGGTACGTGATCGGCTGCGACCGTCGCCGGACGAGCGCACGCTGGTGCTCGGCTGTGACTCGGTGCTCGCCTTCGACGGCGAGATCCTCGGCAAGCCCGATGACGCGGCGGACGCCACCCGGCGGTGGCAGCGGATGCGCGGGCACAGCGGCGTCCTGCACACCGGGCACTGCCTGATCGACGTGACCCACGAGTCCCGCGCCGAGGCCGTCGCCTCTACGACTGTGCACTTCGCCGACATCAGCGACGAGGAGATCGCCGCGTACGTGGCGACGGGCGAGCCGCTGGCGGTGGCCGGCGCGTTCACCATCGACGGGCTGGGCGGGGCGTTCCTGACCGGGATCGAGGGTGATCCGGGCACGGTGGTGGGGTTGTCCCTGCCGTTGCTGCGCCGGCTGCTCGCCGAGGTGGAGCTGAGCATCGTCGACCTGTGGACGAAGATCGCGCCCGGGGGCCAGGAGATCGAACATCTCGGCTAACGTCCGGACATGACCACGAAGCCGCTGCCGCTCACCCCGGAACTGCACGCCTACCTGGTGGCCCACGGGTCCGCCCCGGACGAGATCGTCCAGGAGCTGGCCGAGGAGACCCGGGCGGCCCTGCCCGCCGAGGCGGTCATGCAGGTCGCACCCGAACAGGCCGCGTTCCTGACGTTCCTGACCCGGCTGCTCGGCGTACGGCAGGCGGTCGAGGTCGGCACGTTCACCGGCCTCTCCTCGCTGGCTATCGCCCGGGGGCTGGCCGAGGGCGGCCGGTTGACCTGCTTCGACATCTCCGAGGAGTACACGGGCGTGGCCCGGCGCTACTGGCAGCGCGCCGGTGTGCAGGACCGCATCGAGCTGCGCATCGGCCCGGCCGCCCAGACGTTGCGCGAGCTGCCCCGCGAGCGTTACCTGGACTTCGCGTTCATCGACGCGGACAAGGTCGGCTACCCGATCTACTGGGACGAGCTGGTGCCCCGCATGCGTCCCGGCGCGGTGATCGCCGTCGACAACACGTTGCGCGACGGCCGGGTGCTCGCCCCGCGCAACGCCGACGACCGGGCGATCGCCGCGTTCAACGACGCGGTGATCGCTGATGTCCGCGTCGAGGCGGTCATGCTGCCCATCGCCGACGGCGTCACGCTCGCCCGGGTGCTCTAGCCGGCCGAACACAACCTCCCCGAAGTGGCGGGATCCCTGAGCACCGGATACCGCCACCTCGCCGTAGTGGAGTCGATCAAGCCGCGCGGACCGGCGCGGGCAGGGCACGCCCCAGCCGCACCGTCAGCAGCACCGCCACCGCGATGAACGCGGGCAGCAGCAGGAACGCCGGGTGCGGGCCGACGCCGTCGGCCACCCACCCGAGCGCCACCGGCGCGATCCCGAAACCCACACCCATCGAGTACGCGGACCAGCCCGCCGCCTTGTCGGCGGCCGGGCCGGCGACGGCGAGCGCGATCGAGATCGCCAACGGGTAGTGCAGCGCGTTGCCGAGCCCGAGCACGACCAGCCCGGTGACCGCGAGCCAGCCGACCGTACTGCCCCAGAACAGCGCGAACCCGGCCATCGAGACGGTGAGCGCGCCGAGCAGCAGCGGCACCGGCGCCCAGCGCAGCGCGGCCCGGCCACCGGCGATCCGGCCGGCGAACATGCCGCAGACGATCGCGGCGACCGCCGCCGACGCCCCGCCCGCGCTCAGCCCGGCGTGGGTCCGCAGCACGTCGGCTGTCCACAGCGACAGGCAGACCTCGATCGACCCGGTGACGGACATCAGGACCCAGGCAATCCAGTACGCACGCGGCAGCCGCCCCGCCGCACCGGGACCGGAGTAGACGGGCTCCCCGGAAGCGGGGACGGCGGGCACCCGGGTGGCGACGGCCACGGGGACGGGTGTGCCGGCAGCCGCGTCAGCGGGGGCGCGTTTCGGCCCGCGTACCCGGAAGGTCAGGGCGGCCAGCGCGACGAGCGTGATCAGCCCGACCTCGACGGCCATCAGCGGTCGCCAGCCGAGACCGGCGTCGACGGTGGCGCCGATGGTCAGCGGCGCCAGGATGCCCATGCCGGCGCAGGCCGCGTTGGCCTCGGTGAGCGCGGCCGGGGCGGTGGGGCCGTGCCGGGCGGTGAGCACCACGCTCACGCCGCTGACGACCATCATGCCGAAGGTGGCGATGACCGCGACGGCGGCGAGCGTGGCCGGTAGCGGGCGGAGCAGGCCGAGCGCGGTCACGCCCGCGGCGACGCCGGCGAGGCCGAGCCAGATGGCCGGGGCACGGCCGAGGCGTCGGGCGACCGGGGCGAACAGCGCGCCGCCGGCGAGCGCGCCCACCGCGATGCCGGTGCTGTGCAGGCCGGCGACGGCGGCGCTGGTGCCCTGTTCGTCGCGGAGCAGGGGGACGACCGGGCCGAACCCGTAGAGGAAGAAGCCCCACAGACCGAGCTGGGCGTAGGTCAGCCAGGTGATCCGGTCACGGGTGAGGCGGGGCACCGGCCCACGCTACGCGCGACCGGCCGGTGCCCCGCCCCTGCTGAGAGGTAGGTCTCCCCTGCTCAGCGGACGCTGCGGGCGAACTGGCGGGCGGCCCAGAAAACGCCTGCGGCGGCGAGCACCGCGATGATGCCGAGGCCCTGCCACACCCGGTCGTTGCCGAGGTCGCCGTTGAACAGCGCGCGGGTGCCCTCGACCGCCCAGGAGAACGGGTTCCACTTGGCCACGCCCTGGAGCCAGCCGGGGGCGAAGGTGAGCGGCAGCAGGATGCCGGAGAGCAGCAGCACCGGCTGCGCGACGGTGTTCATCAGCGGGGCGAGCGCGTCCTCGCTCTTGACCTTGAGCGCGATGCCGTAGGAGACGGCCGAGGTCATCAGCGCGATGAGGGCGAGCATCAGGTACGCCAGGAGCAGGTTGCCGATGAACACGCGCAAGTCGAACGCGAGCGCCAGCAGCGTGATGATGATCGCCTGTGCGATCAGCGAGACCACGTCGCGCAGCGAGCGGCCGAGGAGCAGGGCGAGCCGGCTGACCGGGGTGACCCGGGAGCGCTCGATCACGCCGGCGCGCAGCTCGGCGATCAGGCCGAAGCCCTGGAACAGGCCGCCGAAGATGGCCAGCAGCACGAGCAGGCCGGGTACGAAGATCTTGTACGCGGCGGCCTGGGTGGGTGCGTTCAGCGCGGGCTTGAGCAGCGGGGCGAACAGGAGCAGGTACATCACCGGCTGGAAGACGCCGACGAAGATCCACACCGGGTTGCGCAGCAGCAGTTGCGTCTGGCGCTGGAAGATCAGCCAGGTGTCGCGGGCGAGTTTCATGACAGCTTCTCCGGGGGTCAGGACTCGCGCAGCGAGCGGCCGGTCTTGGTGAGGAAGACGTCGTCGAGGCTCGGGCGGTGCAGCTCGATCGAGCGCAGGTCCAGCCCGGCGTGGTCGAGCCGGCGCAGCACCTGCGGGATGGCGGTGGCGCCCTCGTCGACGTAGAGGCGCAGACCGCCCTCGTCGACGGTCTCCAGCTTGCTCACGTACGCCTCGGTGTCGAGCAGTTCGGCGGCGCGCGGGGTGCTCGGGGCGTCCAGGCCGACGATCACCACCTCGCCGGAGATCTCCCGCTTCAGCTCGGCCGGTGTGCCCTCGGCGACCACCTCGCCGTGGTCCATGATCGCGATGCGGTCGCAGAGCGCGTCCGCCTCGTCGAGGTAGTGCGTGGTGATGAAGACGGTCATCCCCTCGGTACGCAGCCGCCGGATCTCGTCCCACATGTGCGCGCGGCTCTGCGGGTCGAGGCCGGTGGTCGGCTCGTCCAGGAAGACGATCTTCGGCTCGTGGATGATGCCGAGCGCGATCTCGACGCGCCGGCGCTGACCGCCGGAGTAGGTCTTGCACTTGCGGTCGGCGTACTCGGTGAGCTGGAAGGCTTCGAGCGCGCGCTCGGCACGTCGGTGCGCCTCGGCCTTGCCGATGCCGTAGAGGCGGGCCTGGAGCACCAGCTCCTCGCGGGCGCTCGACTCGTCCCAGGTGCTGCCGCCCTGGGCCACGTAGCCGATCCGGCGGCGCACCTCGGCCGGGTCCTTGCGCAGGTCGGCGCCGGCCACTGTGGCCTCGCCGCCGTCCGGCTCGATGAGCGTGGCGAGCATCCGCAGCGTGGTGGTCTTACCGGCGCCGTTGGGCCCGAGGAAGCCGAAGATCTCCCCTGCTGCGACGTCGAGGTCGACGCCGCGGACCGCGTCCACTGTCTTCGTCTCGCGACCCGCGCGGGAGCGGTACGACTTCCGCAACCCCCTGGTCTCGATCATTTCTGCTCCTGGTCGTCCGGGCGGACCTGAGCGGCCGCCGATCGTCCGCGAGGACGCACGAATCCCCCGCGATTCCCGCCGAGGCTAACGCGATATAGCTCTTTTAGTCAACGTTGATTATGTCGTGTCACCGGGAGCCGTCGGACCAGCCCGACCAGCCCTCGGCCCGTTCCATCCCATCGGGCAGGTAAGACACTCCCGACTCGATCCGCTCCGCGATCCGCTCGCACCAGGCCGACTCCGCCTCGGCGCGGGCCAGCCACAGCTCGAACATCCACCCGACGTGCACCGGCTTGCGGGTGCGCACCCAGTCCGAGTCGAGCGAGGCGCGCGTCGACTCGACCCCGGCCCGGAGCAGGTTCGCCCGGTTGCGCAGCGCCGCCGCGGCCTCCTCGCGCGGCATCGCCGGCAGGAAGGAGAACGCCGCCACGAACGGGTCCGGCGGCTCGTGGAGCTGCCACCACTGCGCCCGCAGCAACGTCTCGAACTCGTCCTCCCCCTTCGCCGTCACCTCGTACGTGGTGCGCGCCGGGCGGGCGCCCACCTGCTCCACCGAGACGGTCCGGAGCAGGCCCTCGTCGGTGAGTTTGCGCAGCGCGTGGTAGATCGAGCCCGGTTGCACGTTCGCCCACTTGTCCGCGCTCCAGCTGAGCAGCTCGCGGCGCACGTCGTAGCCGTGCACCGGCTGCATCCACCGAACCAGGCCAAGAATCATCATCCTCGTTGCCGACACGGGACAAGCGTAATAACCAAGTTTGACTACAGTGCCGCATCCCACACTGAGCGATCGTTAGGCCCCGCAGCTCGGCCGCTAAACTCCCGGCAACGACCTCCCGGGAGGAGCCACAAGGTGCGCAAGGTTCTCATCGCCAACCGCGGCGAGATCGCCGTCCGCGTCATCCGCGCCTGCCGCGACGCCGGGCTGGCCAGCGTCGCCGTCTACGCGGACTCCGACCGGGACGCCCTGCACGCCACGCTCGCCGACGAGGCGTACGCGCTCGGCGGTGACACCGCCGCCGACAGCTACCTGCGCATCGACAAGCTGATCGACGTGGCGGCCCGCTCCGGCGCCGACGCGGTGCACCCCGGCTACGGCTTCCTCTCCGAGAACGCCGACTTCGCCCAGGCCGTCATCGACGCCGGGCTGACCTGGATCGGCCCCACCCCGCAGGCGATCCGCGACCTCGGCGACAAGGTGACCGCCCGGCACATCGCGCAGCGCGCGGGCGCGCCGCTGGTGCCCGGCACCCCGGACCCGGTCGCGAACGCGGACGAGGTGATGGCGTTCGCCGTCGACCACGGCCTGCCGGTCGCCATCAAGGCCGCGTTCGGCGGTGGCGGTCGCGGCCTCAAGGTCGCCCGCACCATGGAGGAGATCCCGCACCTGTTCGAGTCGGCCACCCGCGAGGCGGTCGCCGCGTTCGGCCGGGGCGAGTGCTTCGTCGAGCGCTACCTGGACAAGCCGCGCCACGTCGAGGCGCAGGTGCTGGCCGACCAGCACGGCAACGTGATCGTGGTGGGCACCCGGGACTGCTCGCTGCAGCGGCGGCACCAGAAGCTGGTCGAGGAGGCCCCCGCGCCGTTCCTCACCGACGCCCAGCGGGCCCAGATCCACGACAGCGCCAAGGCCATCTGCCGGGAGGCCGGCTACCACGGCGCCGGCACCGTGGAATACCTGGTCGGCGCGGACGGCACGATCTCCTTCCTGGAGGTGAACACCCGGCTCCAGGTCGAGCACCCGGTCACCGAGGAGACCGCCGGCATCGACCTGGTGCGCGAGCAGTTCCGCATCGCCGACGGCGAGAAGCTGCGCTTCACCGAGGACCCGACGCCGCGCGGGCACGCCATCGAGTTCCGGATCAACGGCGAGGACCCGGGCCGCAACTTCCTGCCCGCGCCGGGCACCGTCACCGCGCTGCGCCTGCCCTCCGGGCCGGGCGTGCGGGTGGACACCGGCATCTCGGCCGGCGACGTGATCGGCGGCAACTTCGACTCGCTGCTGGCCAAGGTGATCATCGTCGGTGAGACGCGTACCGAGGCGCTGGAGCGGGCCCGCCGGGCGCTCGACGAGATGGTGGTCGAGGGCATGGCGACCGCGCTGCCCTTCCACCGCCTGGTGATCCGCGACGAGGCGTTCACCGCCGAGCCGTTCGCCGTGCACACCCGGTGGATCGAGACCGAGTGGGACAACACCGTACCGGCCTTCACCGCCACCGCCGGCGCCGCCGACGAGCCCGCCGAGCGCGAGACCGTCGTGGTCGAGGTGGGCGGCAAGCGGCTGGAGGTCGTCCTCCCCGCCGGGCTCGGCGCGGGTACGGCGGCAGCCGCGCCCGCCGCGAAGAAGCCGGCCCGCCGGGGTGGCGGGGGCAAGGCGGGCGCCGCGGTCAGCGGGGACACGCTCACCTCCCCGATGCAGGGCACGATCGTGAAGATCGCCGTCGCGGACGGCGACGAGGTGGCCGAGGGCGACCTGGTCGTGGTGCTGGAGGCGATGAAGATGGAGCAGCCGCTGCACGCGCACAAGGCCGGCACGGTCAGCGGGCTCGCCGCCGAGGTCGGCGCGGTGATCACGTCCGGCGCCGCGATCTGCACCATCGCCTGAGGAGTGCGGAAGGACCCCTGCGCGACAGCGCGAGGGCGGGTGGTCTGAGCCACCACGGCGGGCGGGAGCGCCGCCGGGCGGGAATGATGGCCGGGTGCGGTTCCTTCACGGCGCGGTCCCCGCGCACGACCTGACCTACAACGACGTCTTCATGGCGCCCAACCGGTCCGAGGTGGGCTCCCGGCTCGACGTCGACCTGGCCACCACCGACGGGACCGGCACCACGATCCCGCTCGTGGTGGCGAACATGACGGCCGTCGCCGGCCGGCGGATGGCCGAGACCGTGGCCCGGCGCGGCGCGGTGGCGGTGATCCCGCAGGACATCCCGATCGAGGTCGTCGCCGACGTGGTCGGCTGGGTCAAGCAGCGGCACCTGGTGCACGACACGGCGATCACGCTCGGCCCGACCGACACCGTCGGTGACGCCATCCACCTGCTGCCGAAGCGCTCGCACGGCGCGGTGGTCGTGGTCGACGCGGCCGGCCGGCCGATGGGCGTGGTGACCGAGGCGGACACCGTCGGGGTGGACCGCTTCGCCCAGCTCCGGCACGTGATGTCGACCGAGCTGCACACCGTGCCGGCGGACGCGGACCCGCGTACCGGATTCGACAGGCTGTCGGCGGGCCGGCGGCGGCTCGCGCCGGTGGTGGACGACGACGGCCGCCTGGTCGGCGTGCTGACCCGGCAGGGCGCGCTGCGCGCCACGCTGTACAAGCCGGCCACCGACGACCGGGGGCGGCTGCGGATCGCCGCCGCCGTGGGCATCAACGGTGACGTCACCGGCAAGGCCGCCGCGCTGCTGGAGGCCGGGGTGGACACGCTCGTCGTGGACACCGCGCACGGGCACCAGGAGCGGATGCTCCAGGCCCTGCGGGCGGTCCGCCGGCTGGACCCGCCGGTGCCGGTGGCGGCCGGGAACGTGGTGACTGCAGACGGCGTACGCGATCTGGTCGACGCGGGCGCGGACATCGTGAAGGTGGGCGTCGGGCCGGGCGCGATGTGCACCACCCGGATGATGACCGGCGTGGGGCGTCCGCAGTTCTCCGCGGTGCTCGACTGCGCCGCGGCGGCCCGCTCGCTGGGGCGGCACGTCTGGGCCGACGGCGGCGTACGCCACCCGCGCGACGTCGCGCTGGCGCTGGCCGCGGGCGCCTCGAACGTGATGATCGGCTCCTGGTTCGCCGGCACCTACGAGTCCCCCGGCGACCTCTACACCGACGCCGACGGGCGGCGCTACAAGGAGAGCTTCGGCATGGCGTCGTCGCGCGCGGTGAGCGCCCGTACGGCCGAGGACAGCGCGTTCGACAGGGCCCGGAAGGCGATCTTCGAGGAGGGCATCTCCTCGGCCCGGATGTATCTGGACCCGAACCGGCCCGGCGTCGAGGACCTGATCGACGAGATCATCTCGGGGGTGCGCAGCGCGTTCACGTACGCGGGGGCGCGCAGCCTGGAGGAGTTCCACGAGCGGGCGCTCGTCGGCGTGCAGAGCGCCGCCGGCTACACCGAGGGGATGCCGCTGCCGACGAGCTGGTGACGTCCGGCCGGCTCAGTCGAACAACCGCCTGATCACGGTACGGGCGGCGGCCTCCGGGTCGTCGCCCACCCGTGGTGGCAGCGCGCCGGAGAGCCAGAGCGTGGCGAAGCCGTGCACGATCGACCAGGCGGCGAGCGCGTCGGCGTCCGGCTCCCGCCCGGTGTGGCGGGCGACCCCGCCGCGCAGCAGTGCCCCCGACCGCGCGCGGGCGGCGACCAGTTCCGGGTCGTCGGCCCGGTACAGCTCGGGCCGGAACATGACGTCGAAGTGCGCCCGGTGTCGCACCGCGAACCCGACGTAGGCCACGCCGCTGTCGAGCAGGTCGTCCCCGGCCTGCCGCAACGCGTCGGCGAGCAGGTCGAAGCCCTGGGTGGCGAACGCGGTGAGCAGCCCGGCCTTGTCGCCGAAGTGGTGCGCCGGCGCGGCGTGCGAGACCCCGGCGCGCCGGGCCAGCTCACGCAGGCTCAGCGCGGCCGGACCGGACTCGGCGATCGCCTCGGCGGCGGTGCTCAGCAGGACGCGGCGGAGGTCGCCGTGGTGGTACGAGGCCATGCCGTCACCCTAACTTGTCATTGACAAGATGGCACCCGTCGACGCAATCTTGTCAGCGACAAGATGCTCGTCGGAGGGATCGACAATGGCACCCCTGATCGCACTCCTCGCCGGCACCGCGCTGGCCCGGATCGCCGGCCTGCTCGGCGTGGACGCCCTGGACGGGTGGCACCCCGCGCTGCGGGTGGGGCTGGCGCTGATGTTCGTGCTGACCGGCGTGGCCCACTTCGCGTCCCGCCGCGCCGACCTGATCGCGATGGTCCCGCCGGCGCTGCCCCGGCCGGCCCTGCTGGTCACCGTCACCGGCGTGCTGGAACTCGCCGGCGCGCTCGCACTGCTGTTCCCGGCCACCGCGCGCCCGGCGGCCGCCGGGCTGGCACTGCTGATGCTCGCCATGTTCCCGGCCAACGTGTCGGCCGCCCGGCGACGGCTCACGCTCGCCGGGCGCCCGGTGACGCCGCTCGGCGTCCGTACCGTGCTCCAGGTCGTCTTCGTGGCCGCGGCGCTGGCGGTGGCCCTCGGCTGATGACCCGCCGCCGACCCGGCGGCCCGCCCGCGCCGAGCCGGCGGGACGAGAACGGCGGGACCCGGCTCAGGCGCGGGCCGGCTCCGCCTCGGCGGGCGGGGAGGCCCCGGTCTCCCCGTGGCGAACGGCCGGCAGGCGCAGGCAGGCGACCAGGCCGATCAGCAGGAATCCGGCGCCCGCGAAGGCCGCGTACCGGGTGGCCTCGGAGAACGCCGCCTTCGCCTCCTCGGCGATCGGCGCGGTACGCGGGTCCGCCTCCAGCCCGCCGATCGCCGCGCCGGCGCTCTCCTTGACCGCGCTCACCACCTGGTCCCGCTGGGCCGGGGTGAGTCCGGGCTGATCGGCCAGCCGGTCGCCGAGGAGCCCGCCGAGGCCGGCGAAGAGCACGGTGCCGAGCACCGCGATGCCGAGCGCGGAGCCGACCTGCCGGGCGGTGCTCTGCAGGCCCGAGCCCTGGCCGCTGCGGCGTACCGGCACCTGCGACAGGGATACGCCGGTGAGCTGGGCGGTGGCCAGGCCGACGCCGACGCCGTACACGAACAGTAAGCCCAGTGGCGCCCACCAGCTGGTGTCCGGCGCGACCACGAGCCCGAGCCCGGCCACGCCGACCAGTTCGGCGGCGACGCCGAGCTGCACCACCCGGGCCGCACCAAAGCGCTGGGTCAGCGGCGCGCCGATGCCGCTGGCCAGGAAGCTGCCGACGGCGAGCGGCAGCAACGCCAGGCCGGTCCGGAAGGCGCTGTAGCCGAGCACGTTCTGGAACCACAGCGGCAGCGCGAACAGCAGGCCGAACTCGCCCAGGCTGACGATCGCGGCGGCCAGGATGCCGTTGCGGAACGAGCCGATGCCGAACAGCGACAGGTCGAGCAGCGCGGGACGGCCGGCCCGGTTGCGGCGTACCTGCTGGGCCAGGAAGATCCCGAGCGCGACGAGGCCGACCAGCGCGGCCACCGGCACCGGCGAGATCGACGCGGTCCAGTCCAGCCCGAAGAGGCTGAACGGCCGCTCCCGCTCCCACCAGCCGTAGGTGCGGCCCTCGATCAGCGCGAAGACCACGCCGGTCATGCCGATCACCGAGAGCAGCGCGCCGAGCAGGTCCAGCCCGCGCTCGGCCCGCTCGTCCCGGGACTCGGCCACCAGCACGAGCGTCGCCACGATCACGGCCAGGCTGACCGGGACGTTGATGCCGAAGGCCCACCGCCAGGAGTACGTGGTGGTGAGCCAGCCGCCGAGCAGCGGCCCGAGCGCCGCCGCACCACCGATGGTGGAGCCCCAGACGGCGAACGCGATGCCCTTCTCCCGGCCGGTGAAGTTGGCGTTGAGCAGGGAGAGCGAGGTGGGCAGCATCATCGCCCCGCCGACGCCCTGGAGCACGCGGGAGGCGATCAGCGTCTCGCCGGAGCCGGCGAGCGCGGCGAGCACGCTGGCGACCACGAACACGGTGACCCCGACGAGGAACATCCGCCGCCGCCCGGACCGGTCGGCGAAGCGTCCGGCGACCAGCAGCAGCGCGGCGAGGACCAGGGTGTACGCCTCCTGCACCCACTGCGCGTCGGTGGAGGTGATGTCGAGGTCCCGGATGATCTGCGGCACCGCGACGTTCACGATCGTGGCGTCCACGATGATCATCGCTACGCCGAGGCTGATGGCCAGCAGCCCGAACCAGCGTCCGCGCCCGTCGCCGCGCATGGCATCCTCCCGCTTTAGCTAGATTTTCTAGCTACCTGAGATGCTAGCTTTACCCCATGGAGGGGGTGCCGCCAACCGGAGAGTCCGCGCGGGTCGCGCCACCGAGCAGCGAGGCGTCCCGCGCGCTGCGCGACGTGCTGGGCCTGGCCGGTGACACGCGGGCCGCGCTGGCCCGCCGCCTGGGCCTCAACGCGACCGACGCCGCCGCGATCGACCACCTGGTCTCCAGCCCGGAGCCGCTGGGCCCGGTCGAGCTGGGCAACCGGCTCGGCATCCGGTCCGCCTCGGCGACCACGCTTGTCGACCGGCTCGTGCAGGCCGGTCACGTCGCCCGGACCCCGCACCCGCACGACAGGCGCCGGCTCAGACTCCAGGTCACAGAGAGCGCCGTCGGCGAGGTGCTGGAGGCGCTGCGCCCGATGCTCGTCGGCGTCGACCGGGCGGTCGCCCGGCTCACCCCCGAGCAGGCCGAGGCCACCACGGCGTTCCTGCGCGAGGTCAGCGAGGTGATGCGGGAGTACGTCGCCACCGCCCCGGACGAGCCGCCACGCACCCGCGCCGATCGCGGCTGAGGAGATTCTCAGAATTAGTTTGGGCCCTGATGGTTCGGGGGCTAACCTGACGCTCGTGAACATGGGCCCGCTCGTCCGCTTCCCCGACGCGTTGCACCACGCGCCACTCGGCCGGCTGATCTCGATCGCCGGACACGTGGTCGAACAGCACTGGGGGCGTTACCTCGCCGAACACGGGCTCACGTCCGCCGGCATGCGGGTCCTGATGATCCTCCTCCGGGCCGGCGACGTGAGCCACCGGGAAATGGCCGAGCTGTGCTTCGTCCGGCCCGCCACGCTCACCGGCATCGCGGACACCCTCGAACGCGACGGCTTCGTCAGCCGCCGCCGCGACCCGGAGGACCGCCGCACGGTCCGGCTCACGCTGACCGACAAGGGCGGCGAACACGCCCGCGCCATCAGCGACATGATCCACAGCGACCGGCCGCTGACGTCGGTCGACGCCGACCCGGCCAACCGGGCGGTGATCCGCCAGTTCCTGATCGAAATCATCACCGGCATGTCCGACGGGGACCTCCGTCGGTTGAACCGGGACAGCGAGTCCGACACCGAGCCGCCAACGGGGAGCCATCTGTGTTGATCCGCCTGCTCCGCACACATCTGCACCCGTACCGACGATGGCTGGCCGCCGTGGTGGCGTTCCAGTTCGTCGGCACGATCGCCTCGCTCTACCTGCCCAGCCTGAACGCCGACATCATCGACCGCGGCGTCGCCGTCGGCGACACCGACCAGATCCTGCGTACGGGCGGGTGGATGCTGCTCGTCAGCCTGCTCCAGATCGCCTGCTCGATCGCCGCCGTCTACTTCGGCGCGAAGACCGCGATGGCGTTCGGCCGCGACGTACGCGGCTCGATCTTCCGGCGCGTCAACAGCTTCTCCGCCCGCGAGGTCGCCCGGTTCGGGGCGCCGTCGCTGATCACCCGCAACACCAACGACGTCCAGCAGGTGCAGATGCTGGTGCTGCTGAGCTGCACCATGCTGGTCGCCGCGCCGATCATGAGCGTCGGCGGCGTGGTGATGGCGCTGCGCGAGGACGTCGGGCTCTCCTGGCTGATGCTGGTCTGCGTACCGGTGCTCGCAGTCGCGCTGGGTCTGATCATCCGCCGGATGGTGCCGGGCTTCCGGCTCATGCAGACCCGGATCGACACCGTCAACCGGGTGCTGCGCGAGCAGATCACCGGCATCCGGGTGGTCCGGGCGTTCGTCCGTGAGCCGTACGAGACCGACCGGTTCCGGGTCGCCAACACCGACCTGACCACCACCGCACTGCGGATCGGACGGCTCCAGGCGCTGATCTTCCCGATCGTGATGCTGGTGCTGAACGTCTCCAGCGTCGCGGTGCTCTGGTTCGGCGCGGCACGGGTCGACTCCGGTCAGATCCAGGTCGGCGCGCTCACCGCGTTCCTGCAGTACCTGATGCAGATCCTGATGGCGGTCATGATGGCCACCTTCATGCTGATGATGGTGCCCCGGGCCGCGGTCTGCGCCGAGCGCATCGAGGAGGTGCTGGACACCGACTCGTCGGTGGTGCCGGCCACCGACCCGGTCACCGAGGTCACCGGCCGCGGCGAACTGGAACTACGCGGCGCCGGATTCCAGTACCCGGGTGCGAGCGCCCCGGTGCTGCACGACATCTCGTTCCGCGCCGAGCCGGGCCGCACCACCGCGATCATCGGTTCCACCGGCGCCGGCAAGACCACGCTGCTCACGCTCATCCCCCGGCTGGTCGACCCGACCGCCGGCGCCGTCCTGGTCGACGGCGTGGACGTACGGGACCTGGCCCCGGACGAGCTGTGGCGGCGGATCGGGCTGGTGCCCCAGCGGCCGTACCTGTTCACCGGCACCGTCGCCAGCAACCTGCGCTACGGCAACCCGGACGCCACCGACGCGGACCTGTGGGCCGCGCTGGAGATCGCCCAGGCGCGCGACTTCGTCGCCGAGATGCCGGGCGGGCTGGAGGCGCCGATCGCGCAGGGCGGCACCAACGTCTCCGGCGGCCAGCGACAACGCCTGGCCATCGCCCGCGCGCTCGTCCGCAAACCGGAGATCTACCTCTTCGACGACTCCTTCTCCGCGCTCGACCTCGGCACGGACGCCCGGCTGCGGGCCGCCCTCAAGCCGGTCACCGCGGACGCGGCGGTGGTGATCGTGGCCCAGCGGGTCTCCACGATCGTCGACGCCGACCAGATCATCGTGCTCGAGGACGGGGGTGTCGTCGGCATGGGACGACATGAGGAACTGCTGGAGAGCTGCCCCACGTACGCCGAGATCGTCGCGTCGCAGCAGACGGCGGAGGTGGCCGCATGACGTCGTCGGTGCCGCAGCAGAAGAACGAGCCGACGCGGCTGCCTCCGGCCGGGCGGCGGCCCGGCGGTGGTCCGCCGCACATGAGCATGGGCATGCCGGCCGAGAAGGCGATGAACTTCGGGCCCTCGGCACGGCGGCTGCTGGCGCGGCTGCGGCCGTACCGGCTCCAGCTCACCGGCGTGCTCGCGCTGGCCCTGGCCAGCGTCGGGCTCAGCGTCATCGGGCCGAAGGTGCTCGGCCACGCCACCGACATCATCTTCAGCGGGGTGATCGGGCGGCAGCTCCCGCCCGGCACCACCACCGAGGCGGCGGCGGAGGCGGCCCGCGCCGAGGGCAACGGCAACTTCGCCGACATGCTGGCTCGGATGGACGTGATCCCCGGCGCAGGCATCGACTTCGACGCGCTGGGCCGGGTGCTGGCGTTCGCCGTGGTGCTCTACGTCGGCGCGAGCATGCTCCAGTGGGCGCAGGGCTGGGTCCTCAACGGCGTGGTGCAGCGCACGGTGCTGACGCTGCGCGCCGACGTGGAGGACAAGCTCAACCGGCTGCCGCTGCCCTACTTCGACAAGCAGCCCCGCGGTGAGCTGCTCAGCCGGGTCACGAACGACATCGACAACGTGTCGCAGACGCTCCAGCAGACGCTGAGCCAGTTGCTCACGTCGCTGCTCACCGTCGTCGGCGTACTCGCGATGATGTTCTGGATCTCGCCGTTGCTGGCTGTCGTCGCGCTCGTCGCGGTGCCGCTGTCGGTGGTGGTCACCGGTCAGATCGCCAAGCGGTCGCAGGGCAAGTTCATCGCCCAGTGGAAGCACACCGGCGAGCTGAACGGCCAGATCGAGGAGGCGTACACCGGGCACGAGCTGGTCAAGGTCTTCGGCCGGCAGAAGGAGGTCGAGGCCGCCTTCCACGCCAAGAACGAGGAGCTGTTCCGGGCCGGCTTCGGCGCGCAGTTCGTCTCCGGGCTGATCATGCCGGCGATGTTCTTCATCGGGAATCTCAGCTACGTCGCGATCGCCGTGGTCGGCGGCCTGCGGGTGGCGTCGGGCTCGATGAGCCTCGGCGACGTGCAGGCGTTCATCCAGTACTCGCGGCAGTTCACCCAGCCGCTCACCCAGGTCGCGTCGATGGCCAACCTGCTGCAGTCCGGGGTGGCCTCGGCCGAGCGGGTCTTCGCCGTGCTCGACGCGGACGAGCAGAGCCCCGACCCGGCCGAGCCGGTCCGGGTCGCCGACCCGCACGGGCGGGTCGAGTTCGAGCACGTCTCCTTCCGGTACGACCCGGAGAAGCCGCTCATCGACGACCTGTCGCTGGTCGCCGAGCCGGGTCACACGGTCGCCATCGTCGGTCCCACCGGTGCCGGCAAGACCACGCTGGTCAATCTGGTCATGCGGTTCTACGAGCTCGATGCGGGGCGGATCACGCTGGACGGGGTGGACATCGCCACGATGCGCCGCGACGACCTGCGCGGCCGGATCGGCATGGTGCTGCAGGACACCTGGCTGTTCGGCGGGACCATCCGGGACAACATCGCCTACGGCCGGCCGGACGCCACCGAGGAGGAGATCCTCGCCGCCGCCCGGGCGACGTTCGTGGACCGGTTCGTCCGCAGCCTGCCGGACGGCTACGACACGGTGATCGACGAGGAGGGCAGCAACGTCAGCGCCGGGGAGAAGCAGCTCATCACCATCGCGCGGGCGTTCCTGGCCGAGCCGTCGCTGCTGATCCTGGACGAGGCGACCAGCTCGGTGGACACCCGGACCGAGGTGCTGCTCCAGCGCGCCATGGCGGCGCTGCGCTCGGACCGGACGAGCTTCGTCATCGCGCACCGGCTCTCCACCATCCGCGACGCCGACCTGATCCTGATGATGGAGCAGGGCCGGATCGTCGAGCAGGGCACCCATGACCAGCTCGTCGCCGCCGGTGGCGCGTACGCCCGGCTCTACCGGGCGCAGTTCAGCGGCGCGGTCATCGAAGACGAGGTGCCGGCGCCCGCCCCGGCCGGCCCGCCGGGGATGCGGGCCGGTGCCGGCACGCCGGTCGGGAACTGACGTGGACCCGGCCACAGGTCCGACACCGGTCCCCGTCCGGGCGCCTCACCGGCACCCGGACGGGCCGGGGTCAGGCCGGGAGCAGCGCCGCCGACCGGCTCGCGACCACCGCGCCGACCAGGCCCAGCGCCTCGGCGGCGGGCATCGGGTCGAGCACCCGGCCGTCGCGCAGGCGCAGCGAGACCGAACCGTCGGCCGCCTCCCGGGGGCCCAGAACCCCGGTGTACGGGACGCGGCGGCGGGACGCGTCCCGGATCCGGGCACCCAGCGAACCGGCGTGGTCCACCTCGACCCGCAGCCCGGCCGCCTCGGCCCGGCGGGCCAGCCCGACGGCCGCCTCGGCCTGGGCCGCGTCGACCGGGAGCAGCAGCAACTGCACCGGGGCGTACCAGGCCGGGAACGCGCCCTCATGCACTTCGATCAGGTACGCGAACAGCCGCTCCATGCTGCCGACGAGGCTGCGGTGCACCATCACCGGCCGTTTCCGGCGGCCGTCCGAGTCGGTGTACGACAGGTCGAACCGCTCCGGCTTGTCGAAGTCGAGCTGGACGGTGGAGATGGTCGACTCCCGGCCGGCCGCGTCCACGATCTGAATGTCGATCTTCGGGCCGTAGAACGCGGCCTCGCCCGGCGCCTCGACGACGTCCACCCCGTCGAGCGCGGCGCGGAGCAGTTCCTCGGCCCGCGCCCAGCCGGCGTCGTCGCCCACGTACCGCTGGCCCGGCCCGCGCAGCGACAGCCGCAACCCGGCGGGACGGACGCCGAGCGCCGCGTGCGCCTCGCCGATCAGCCGCAGGATCTCGCGGACCTCGTCACCGACCTGCTCCAGGGCGCAGAAGTTGTGCGCGTCGTTGAGCGAGATGGCCCGCACCCGGGACAGCCCGCCGAGCACACCGGAACGCTCCGCCCGGTACATGCCGCCCAGCTCGGCGACCCGCAGCGGCAGCTCCCGGTAGGAACGGCCGCGGGCGCGGAACACCAGCGCGTGGTGCGGGCACAGCGCCGGGCGCAGCACGAACTCGTCGTCGGCGCTCAGCCGCATCGGCGGGAACATGTCGTCGGCGAAGTAGCCCAGATGCCCGGACAGCTCGAACAGCTCCCGCTTACCGAGCGGCGGCGAGTAGACGTGCCGGTAGCCGGCCCGGCGCTCCAACTCCCGGACGTACTCCTCGACGGCGTGCCGGGCGGCGGCGCCGGCCGGCAGCCAGATCGGCAGCCCGGCGCCCGCGAGCGGGTCGGAGACGAACAGCTCCAGGTCCCGGCCGAGCCTGCGGTGGTCGATCATGTCGCTCTCCTTGATCGGGTACGACCCGGAGGCGAGCAGGCCCGGTACGCCGCGAGGCCCCGGAGCGGATCGCCCCGGGGCCTCGTCGACGGAAACGTCAGTGCGGCGCGCCGGGAACACCCGGCGTCGTGGTCACTACCGCGCTGCGCATGCCCCGACCGTAGGCGCGCGGGCATCGACGGCGCACCTGAGTTTCGGAGAGTGGGTGCGGGTCGCCGGCACGGGACCTGCCGGCGACCCGCGGCGGCCCGGTCGTCAGGAACGGGGGACCCGACGACTCCGGTGCCGCGTCCGACCAACGGTACGCCGGGAATCGACGATGCGCCGCCCCGCCCCGTGGTGTACGCGCCGGTGGCCCGTCACTCGCGGGCGGGCCGCCTCGTTTCACACCTACGGCCTGCCGGTGTCGACTGTCACCGTGCGGCGGGGCCGGTGGTGGTGACGCCGGACACGGCGTCAGGCTCGATCCGGTCGAACGGAGAACTCCGGCGAGGTGGCGGTCGTGGCCGAGCTCATCTCTGACGTCGCGTCGCCCATGTGGGCGTACGCGCTGTTGCTGATCCTGCTGATCGCCGACGCCTTCGTCCCGGTGGTGCCGACCCAGCTCGTCATGATCACCAGCGGGGCGCTGACCGTGTACGGCGGGCTCAGCCTGCCGCTCACCATCGCGGTCGGCGCTGCCGGTGTGTTCATCGGTGACCTGGCCTGCTACCTGATCGGCCGCAGTACGCCGACCCGGCGCGCGGCGCGCGCCACGACACCGGGACGGGCACGCCGGGCGGTCACCCGGGTCACCCGTGGGCTGCGCGAGCCGGGGCCGATGGTGATCCTGCTCTGCCGTTTCGTACCAGGTGGCCGCATGGCGGCCTGCTTCTCGGCCGGGCGCAGCCGCTACCCGTACCGGCTGTTCCTGCCCTACGAGGCGGCGGCGGCGCTCGCATGGTCCAGCTACGGCGCGCTCGTCGGCCATCTGGGCGGTACGGCGCTGACCCACTCGGCGTGGCGGCTGCTGCTGATCGGCGGGGTGGCCGCTGCGGGGTTCGCGCTGGCCGGGTGGGCGATGACCTGGATCAGCAGCAACCGGCAGACCCGCGCCGAGGCCACCGCCGACTCGACCGGCAGTTGACCCCCGAGCACCTGATCGACGTGAAGGAAGAACAGGTCATGAGCGATGCGGCGGCGTGGCACGACGTCAAGGCCAGGGCTCGGCGAATCGATCCCGCATGGAATGACGCCGAGCGCGTGACCCGGCGCGGGCAGCTCAGAGAACAGATGCTGGCGTCGATCGCCGCCGCGCAACCGGCGGGAGACCGGGCGGACGATCCATCTCGACCCGACCTCACCTGACGCGGTTCTCGGGGGTCCGGTAGGGGACGACCCGGGGAGCGAAGTGGGTGGTGGTCCCGGATCCGTCTGGGGCGGTTACGGCGACAGGCTGGCCGTATGCCTGGAACGCGGAGCAGCGGCCTGTTGGCCCTCGGCGGGATCGTCCTGGCGGCGGTGCTCGCGATGGTCGGTCATCTCGAGGTGAGCGACGACCTGGATCCCTGGTCGCTGACCGTCAGCGACTTCGCCGTCTCCGATCGGGGCGGCGTCATCGACACCGCGATGGCGGTGCTCGCGGCGGCCAGCCTGGTGCTGCTGCCGTCGCTGCGCCGGGCCGGAGCGGGCCGGGTGCCGCTGGCGCTGCTGACCGCCTGGTCGGCCGGGCTGCTGGCCGCCGCCGTGGTGCCCACGAACGAGCCGGGTACGCCGATGGACACCGCCGCGTACGTGCACCGGTACGCCTCGGTGCTGTCGTTCCTGGCCCTGCCGGTGGCCGGCTGGCTGCTGGCCCGCCACCCGGTCGCCGGAGCCGCCGCCTGGCTACGCGGGCTGACCGTGGCCAGCCTGGTGCTGTCGGGCGCGATGATCTGGTCCGCCTACCCCGGCGACCGCGCCCTGCTCGGCCTGATCGAGCGCGCGCTGATCCTGACCGAGACGGCCCTCCTGACCACCCTGGCCGTGCACCTCACCCTGACCAGAGTCGTCGATCATGCAGTTGTGACCCCGCACAGACCGGGCGTACCGGTCGGATCGGGGGCCGCAACTCCATGATCGACGAGCAAAGGGGGGGCTACTCCAGCTCGTGGAGCATGAGCTGGCGGGCGGCCTCCGTAATGGAGCCGGACAGGCTCGGGTAGATGGTGATGGTGTGCGCCAGCTCGTTGACGGTGAGGTTGTTCTCCACCGCCATCGTGATCGGCAGGATCAGCTCGCTGGCCTTCGGTGCCACCACCACGCCGCCGATCACCTGGCCGCTCGCCGGCCGGCAGAACAGCTTGACGAAGCCGTCGGCCAGGTCGTCCATCTTCGCCCGGGCGTTGCCGGACAGCGGCAGCATCACCTGGCGGGCCGGGGTCTTGCCGGCGTCCACCTCGTCCTGGGAGACGCCGACGGTGGCCAGCTCCGGGTCGGTGAAGACGTTCGCCGCGACGGTACGCAGCCGCAGCGGCCGGACCGCCTCGCCCAGCGCGTGCCACATGGCGATCCGGCCCTGCATGGCCGCGACGCTCGCCAGCGGCAGCACGCCGGTGCAGTCACCCGCCGCGTAGATGCCCGGCACGTTGGTACGGGAGACCCGGTCCACCGTCACGTAACCGCCCTGGGCCAGTTCCACGCCGTACTCGGCCAGGCCCAGGTCGGCGGTGTTCGGGATCGAGCCGACAGCGATCAGCGCGTGCGAGCCGGTGACCTGCCGGCCGTCGGAGAGCACCACCTCGACCCCGTCGCCGACGCGGCGGACCGCCTCGGCGCGGGAGTTGTTCAGGATGCTCATGCCCCGGTTGCGGAACACCCGCTCGATCGCCATCGCGGCGTCGGCGTCCTCGTGCGGCATGACCCGGTCCCGGCTGGACACGAGCGTGACCTTGACGCCCATGGCGAGGTACGCGCTGGCGAACTCGGCGCCGGTCACGCCGGAGCCGACCACGATCAGGTGCTCGGGCAGGTCGGGCAGGTCGTACACCTGGCGCCAGGTCAGGATGCGCTCGCCGTCCGGTACGGCGGTGGGCAACTGGCGGGGGGTCGCGCCGGTCGCGACCAGCACCGTCGACGCGGCGATCGAGTATTCGGCGCCGCCGTCGGCCGGGGTGACGATCACCCGGTGGGTGTGGCCGAGCGTGTCCTCGCCGAGCCGGGCGGTGCCGGCGACGAACTCGACGCCGGCCTTTACGAGCTTGGTGTGGATGTCGGCGGACTGGGCCAGCGCGAGCCGCTTGACCCGCTCGTGCACCGCCGATGCGTCGACGGTGACCGCCTCCAGGCCGTCGGAGTGCACCCCGAACTCCTCGGTGTCCCGGTAGCCGGTGACCACCTCGGAGCTGGCGATGAACGTCTTGGAGGGCACACAGTCGGAGAGCACGCAGGCGCCACCGGCCCCTTCCGCCTCGACGACGGTGACCTCGGCGTCCAACTGCGCGGCGACCAGAGCCGCCTCGTACCCGGCCGGTCCACCGCCGATGATCACGATCTGGCTCACCGAGCCATCCCTTCGTCGAAGCTCACAGTGCTCACAGTGACTTTCTTCTCCCCGTCCCGTCCGACACGCACTGTCGTATTCTCCCCCACCCGCCAGCCGGGCTATCGTCGTCGCCGTGGGTCTCTACGCTGCTTACGGCTCGAACCTGGATCCCGCCCGCATGCGCGCCTACTGCCCGCATTCGCCGATGGTGGGCACCGGCTGGCTTGAGGGGTGGCGGCTCACCTTCGCCGGCGAGGACGTCATCGGCTGGGAGGGCTCGGTCAGCACCGTTGTCGAGTCCCCGGGTGACCGGGTGTTCGTGGCGCTCTACGACATCCACCCGTACGACGCCGCGCAACTCGACGAGATCGAGGGCGTGACCTCCGGGACGTACCGCAAGCTGACCGTCCGCGTCTCGACGCTCGACGGCGACGTGACGGCGTGGGTCTACGTGTTCGACGGGTACGAGGGCGGGCTGCCCACCGCGTGGTACCTCTCGGAGCTCGCGAACGCCGCGGAGAAGGCGGGCGCGCCGGACGACTACGTCACCGAGCTGCGGTCCCGCCCCACCGGCACCGCGTCGGCGTAGCGCGTCTCCCACACCCACAGTGTGCGCCGGGCGGCCGTACCCGCGCTCGGCGACCCCGGTACGAGGGGTGCCGGGTCACACCCGCGAGGCGGGCACACTCCGCTCGTACATGTCGGCCCAGTGCTCCTCCACCAGCCCGACGGAGCGGTAGAGCGTGACCGGCGCGGTCGGGTTGGCCAGGTCGACGCCGAGCCCCGCCCCGGCGCGGCCCTTCGCCGCGTAGACCGCGAAGGCCCGGCGCAGCAGCGCCGCGCCCACCCCGCGGCGCCGGTACGCGGGCAGCACCGACAGCGTCCGCACCCACCCCCGGTCCTGGTCGAGCGCCTGGTCGGAGGACTGGAGCGCACCGGCCGGCTCGCCGTCGACCTCGGCCAGGAACCACTCGTCCCAGACCTTGCCGTACGACGGCAGCAGGTCCCGCCACTGCGCGAAGTCGAGCGGGTCGTGGTCGGGGGTGTCCCGGAACGCGGTGTCGTAGATCCGGTGGAACAGCCGCAGGTCGTCCTCGTCGTCGGCGCGCAGCGGCCGCACCGTCACCCCGGGCGGGGGCGCCGGCTCGGTGGGCAGGTCGGCGAGCGAGCGGCTCATCCGGATGTAGCGCTTGATCCGGGTGAACCCGGCCTCGGCCAGCTCACCGGCCCAGCGGGTCTCCGGCGCGTACACCCCGGCGCGGGCGGTCAGCGCGGGCAGGCCGCGCTCGGCGGCCCGTTCGGCGACGCGTTCCAGCAGCCGGGCCAGCAGCGGCGCGCGCAGGTCGGCGCCGCGGTCGGGGTCGACGAGCACGTCCACCCACTCCCGCCCGACACCGCTCGGGTTGGCCAGGATCGACCAGGCCACCGCCGTGCCGTCCGGGTCGGCGACCAGCCACGAGTCCCGAGCCGGGTCGACGAACGGCGCGGTCAGCGCGGACCGCACGTCCTCGTCGTCGAAGTCCGGGTGGCCCACGGCGAACGTGTCGGCGGCGTGCACCACCGCCAGGATCGCGGGCACGTCGTCGAGGGTCGGGCGGCGGGCCGACCAGCCGGCGGGAAGCGTCACGGGCCAGATCCTGGCAGCCGCACCGGCCGGATCGCCTCCCATTTATCCGCCGCGGGCGCGCTGCCGCGCGGCGCCGAGCAGACCCAGCAGCTCAGCGCCCTCGGCGGCTTCCAGCACGCGGAACGCCGCCGACGCCAGCCGGTCGGTCACCGCCTCGGCCCACAGCCGGCGCCGCACCAGCGGCCCGACCGGCGGGTACGGGGGCACCCAGCCGCACGCGGCGGCACCGGCCTCGCCCTCCGGCCCGGCCAGCACCGCCTCCAGCGGTGTCAGCCCGGCCGCGCGCACCGCCAGCAGGTACGCCCCGGCGAAGTGCTCACGCAGCAGCAGCATCCCGACAGCCGCCCGCGCACCCGGCGACGGGTCGGGCACCGGCATGGCCCGCCAGGCGGCGAAAAGCGGCATGCCGCTGCCGTCCGCCGCGTCGACCGCCCGGCCCAGCAGCGCGGCGAGCCGGGACGACTCGGCGCCGTCGCCCAGCCGGGCGGTGCCCCACCGGCAGCACTCGGCGAGGTTGGCGGTGGCCACCTCCAGCGGCGGGACGGTGCGCGCGGCGGCGTCCCAGCCGTCGGTGACCGCCTCCGGGGCGATGAAGCCGAGCGCCGCGGCGACGGTCTCGGCGCGGACGTCACCGAGCGCACCGGCCCGCCCGGTGATGTAGAAGGCCCACCCGGAGATGCCGAGCAGCCGCGCCCGGCGCAGCGTGGACGGGCAGCGCGCGAACGCCTCCCCGAGTTCGAGCACCAGCGGCTTGCAGGCGGCGGCGAGCTGTTCCGGAGTCATCGGCCGCCCGTCGCCGTGACTCCACCGTAGCCATTCATCACGCTCAGTCTGCCGCGTGGTCACCGGTGTCGGCATCCCCCTCTTCGGCGTCCAGCGCCTCCAACACGGCCTCCACCTCACCGGCCCGGCGCCGGGCCGCGGTGACCGCCCGTTCCGCGCCCCGGCGCGCCAGCCGGGCCCGGCTCAGTTCCTGCTCGGCCACGGCCCGGCGACGTTCCAGCTCGGCCAGTTCGGTCTCGATCCGGTCCAGCGTCGCGGCACCGTCCCGCTCGGCCGCGTCGGCCGTCGCCAGCTCCTTCTCGGCCCGGTCCAGGTCCGCGCGGGCCCGGGTCAGCTCCCGCGTCGCGGTCCGCCGCCGACCGGCCCGTTCGGCC
>NZ_JBXUOV010000023.1:0-50767 GCF_057196585.1 Micromonospora sp. ATLC20 | reverse complement strand
GCGAGGCGCAGCCGGCCGGCGCGCGAGCCGCGGCCGCGGCGGCCGGAACTCCGGTGACGAGGAGCGTCGCCAGGGCGGCCACGACGGGGTACGCGACTGGCCGAGACATCGACGACCTCCGTAGCGTGTCGGCTCCGGAACGGGATGTTAGCGCTTCGCTCACTTCGGGGCGGCCCGTCGATGGGCAAAAGTCCTGATCTTGCCGCCACCTTGTAGGTTGTATGCGATGCCTGTGGCCTGTTCGCGGAAGGAGAGGTGGCCGTGACCGGATGGGAGCCGGCCACCGAGGCCGAGGTGGCGATGCGGGATGCGCTGCGCGCGCAGGACCAGCAGCAGTACTTCCGCGTGCTGACCCGCGTCGATCTGCTGCTTCCGATCGCGAGCGGGCCGTCCGCCGGGTGGGGCACCTGGACCGCCGGGGGTCGTACCCACGTCCTGGCCTTCACCTCCGTCGCCGCGCTGCGCGCGAGCCTGGGGGAGAACGCGGGTGCCACCCGCCGCGTCCCCTACCCGGATCTGGCGGCCGGCTGGCCCAACCCCGAGTGGTGGCTGGCGGTCAATCCCGGCCTGCCGATCGAGGGCTACCTGCCAGCCTGGCACGTGGCTCAGCTATCCCGGGGCGACGTCCGCCTCCCCGGCCGCACCATGGGCGCCCGCGCCCGGCTGGAACGCGTGGAGAACGCCACCCGGGGAGCCCGGAACACGGTGCCCGAGGCCGCGCCCCGCCCGCCTGCCGTCCCCGTCCCCCCGGCCGTCGTCACGCCCGCGCCGGTGCCCCATGCCGCCGTCCCGTCGGCCGCTGTTCCGCCCCCGGCCGTGCCGCCACCCGCGATGCCGCCCCCGGCCGTGCCGCCGGTCGCCGGTTCGCCCGGCCGGGACGAGCGGCTGACGGAGGCCGGTGAGCCGCCCACGGTGCCGATGCGGGCCGCCTCGGTCCTGGGGCGACGGCTGCCCACCGTGCCGCCCCGCCGCCGAGGGCCGGACGGCGACGTCCGGAGCCGGACCGCTTCCGGCGCCGAGCCGGACACGGACGCCCTCGACGGCTGGCTCACCGACCTGCGCCGGCGCCCGGACGAGCCGGACCCGTTCGCCGCCGCCTCGGCGGCACCCGCCGACGAGCCACCGGCCGCCGCCGCTCCGCCCCCGGCCCGCTCCTTCTTCGAGCCCTCGTCCGGCGGCCGCTCGGCCCGTCGCCCGTCGCCGCTGGACCCGTCGCGCCGGGCCGGTGAGCGTGCCGCCCCGCCGACCCGGTTCGCCGGCGGACAGCCGTTTCCGCGTCGGCGGCCGCTGAACGAGCCGGTACGCGAGGGGCCGACCCAGGCCTTCCCGACACGGACGGACGAGCCGTCGGCCGTGCCCCGGTCGGAGGAGGCCACCCAGGCGTTCCGGCCGACCCGCCCGTCCGAGGACGCGACCGAGGCGCTGCCCCGGCGGCACACCGGCCCGGCCCCGGCTGCGCACACCGCACCGGCCGCTGCGGCGCAGGCCGGACCGGCCGCCGCGCACGCCGGACCGGCCACTGCCGACGGGTGGGGGGCCGCGCCGGGCAGCACGGAGGGCGACACCGCGCGGTGGGAGACGATCGACGAGCCGGTGGAGGAGCTGCCGCCGTCGATCGCCGAACCGGTGTCCGCGCCGCCCGCGTCGCGCCGCGACTTCACACCCATCGTCATCGAGGGCACCGTCATCGAGGCCCGCGACCTGACCGAGCCGGAACCGGTCCGGTCCGCGCAGCCGACCAGCCCGGTGCGTGCGGAACCGGCCGAGGGTGCGCCCTGGGCCGGCACCGCCGACCCGACGATGCCGCTCTCCGTGGACCGGCCGGTCGCCGACGACACGGTGAACCTCGCCGAGCCGGCGCCGACCCACCTCGGTGGACCGGACCGGAGTTCGGGGCCCGACGACTCGACGGTGTCGCTCACGTCCGCGCCCACCACGTCGCTGTTCGAGCCGTCGCCGCCGGCAGCGGAGGCCACGGCACCGCTGTTCGCGTCGTCGTCCGAGCCGACGGTCTCGCTGTTCGACCGGGTGCCGGCCGAGCCGACCGCGCCGCTGACAGGTCCGGCTGAGGGCGAGTCGACCGCGCCGCTGTCCACGTCGCCGGCTGAGGCCGAGCCGACGGCGCCACTTGCTTCGGCATCCGAGCCGACCACGTCGCTGTTCGAGCCGTCGTCCTCCGCAGGCGAGGCCACGGCGCCGCTGTTCGCGTCGTCGTCGGCTGAGCCGACGGTCTCGCTGTTCGACCCCGCACCGACCACGCCGCTGTCCGATCCCGCTCCGGCAGAGCAGCCGACCGTCTCCCTCTTCGAGCCGGCGACAAGCGACGACGAACCTGTCACCACGTCGCTGTTCGCGTCCAGCGACGCCACCGTCGCGCTGTCCCCGCCGACGGCGGAGCCCGCGGCACCCGCCACGACAGACGCCCCGCCGGCCGCCGAGTTCGTACCGGCGAACGACGTCGAGGAGGAGCTGCTGGCCGCTGCGGGCAGCGGCAGCACCGACGGTTTCCTCACCACCCTGCTGCTGGCCCGGGTGCTGCTGCCGGTCGCGCCCGATTCGGCCGCCGGCAGCCGGCCGGGCGACAGCGGCTTCGTCTGGCACGCCGACCAGGTCGACGGCGAGCGGTGCGTCTCGGTCTACACCTCGCCGGAACGCCTGGCCGAGCACACCGAGGGCCAGATCGAGACGGTACGGGTCAAGTTCGTGCAGCTCATCCGCAGATGGCCGGACGTGGCCTGGTCGTTCCGGGTGAACCCGGGCAGCCCGGTCGGTGCGACGTACCCGGGGGAGCAGGTCCTCGCGCTCGCCAACTGGGCGGCCGAGGTGGGCCTCGGCGACGACCCGGAGCCGGCCGCCGCGCCGCAGCCGGCGGAACGACAGCGCCCGGAGGCGCCCACCATCGCCGCGAACCGGCCGGTGACCATGCAGAAGGTGATCGCGGCGAGCCAGCTCGCGTACTACCTGGAGCGTGGCTACGACCGGGTCTCCGGCTTCGTGCACCGGGCCGGGGAGCTGGCGCATCTGCGGACCCCGGCGGAGCTGTACGGCGCGCTCGGGCTCGGCCACCCGGGTTCGCCGTTCTCCCCCGACGACGAGGAGATCTACCTGCTGCGCTGGCCCGCCTACCGGCCGAGCCTCTACCGGATCCCGTACGGCGGACCGAACGAGGCGGCGATGCGGGCGATGGAGGGCTGGGTGATCGAGCGGCCCCCGTTCCGCGGCAACGGCTTCGCGCCGGGGGAGAGCAGCGATGTGATCGCCGAGTTCAAGGTGGACAGCGCCCGGCTTCCGCACGGCGCCGAGCTGTGGCGGGTCGGTGCGGACGGCGACAGCAGGCTGGTCGCGGTCCTGGACACCGACGAGCTGCTGTGGCGCAAGGCGGACGAGGCGTGAGCCGCGACGGCTACGTGGCCCGCTGGCGGGGCCGGGAGTACCAGGCCAGCCCCGACGGCGACGACATCCGCCTGTACCAGCCGGGCCCGGACGAGGGATTCACCGAGGTACGCCCCGGCCGGTACGTCCGGGTGGTGCCGGCCGCCGAGGTCGACGATCTGGCGTACGTGCGGACCACCTGCACCTGGCAGGGGCAGCCGTTCATCGTGCTGGCCGAGCACGAGGGCTGGCTGCGGCTGGAGTACACCGGTGGGCGCTGGCCGGTGGCCGAGGCGATGGGGCTGGAGGCGTTCGACTTCGGCGTCTACCAGGGCTGGGCGCCGGCGGCCGAGGTGGCCGACCTGGGCGAGCAGCGGGTCTGAGTCAGGACTTCGCCCAGCGCAGGATCTCGCCGAGCACCAGATCGCGTGCCTCCACGTGCGGGAAGTGCCCCACGTCGTCGAGCAGCCGCCACTCGTACGGGGCGGTGACGTAGCGGCCGGAGCCCTGGGCGGTACGGGGAAGTGAGGCCCGGTCGAGGGCGCCGTGCAGTTGCAGGGTCGGCGTGACCAGTGGCTTCTGCATCAGCTTCACGAAGCGGTAGCCGTGCAGCCGCAGCACCGAGCGGAACGCCCAGCGGTAGCCCTCCATCGCGCAGAACGCGGCCTGCGGGATCTGCATCGCCACCCGGCAGCAGTGCGCGTAGTCGGCGAAGCCGGGGCCGGACACCCAGCGCGGCCCGCCCCACCGGCGCAGGATCTCCTCCACCTCGGCGGCGTCGTCGCGGGTCAGCACGTGCTCGTAGCGGGGGAGCTGGAACTTCAGCGTCGCGGTGGCCGAGGCGAACTGGCCGCGCGGGTCGGCGAAGATGGCCGCGCGCAGTCGCAGCGGGTGCGGCGCGCCGAGCACCACGAGCCGCCGGACCAGGGTCGGGTGGAAGGAGGCGGCGGTCCAGCCGATCAGTCCGCCCGCGCCGGTGCCGACAACGGTGGCCGACCGTTCACCGAGCGCCCGGATCAGGCCGGCGACGTCGGCGGCGAGCGTGTAGCCGTCGTACCCCCGGGGTGGTTTGTCGCTCGCGCCGTAACCGCGCAGGTCGACCGCTACCGCGCGGAAGCCCGCGTCGGCGACCGCCGGCAGCATCTCGTGCCAGGCGTACCAGTATTCGGGGAAGCCGTGCAGGAAGAGCACCATCGGACCGGTGCCCGCTTCGACGACGTGGAACCGGCTGCCGTTGGCGCCGACGAACCGGTGCGTCCACGGCCCTTCGGGCAGGACGCAGGAGTCGTCGACGGGTCCGCCGCGCTGGTCGGTCATGGGGCACAGCCTAGGGCCGCCGGTCACCCACCGGACCCGCAGGTGACGAGGATCAGGGATTTCTCCGGGCGGTCACCCGGAACCGCGCACCCGGGCCGACTCCCGGCGTCGTGAGCGGCCTGCCACCGGCTGTCACTCCTCGATGATCCGCATGGGGATGCCCGGTCCGCAGTCGACGGAGCGGTCCCGCGCGGTGAGCCGCAGCGTGACCAGGTCGCCCTTGCGCAGCTCACCGGCGTTCGGGCCGTACACCGCGTACTCCGTGCCGTTCTCGTCGATCAGGCCGTAGCACGGCCCGGAGCCGCCCCGGGTGATCCAGCCGGCGACGACGCCCGTCGGCCGGTTGTCGGTCGGCGTCTTCGGCGGCCCGGTGGGCCGCCGAAGAGTAGGCAGGTCGGTGGCGGACGACGGCGTGGGGCGATCGGCGGGCGAGGCGGGGCCGCTCGCGGCCGGCTGGTGGTCGTCGGACACGGATCCTCCGTCTCGGCCGCGCCGGCGATCAGCGCCCTCGCGGGGCGCCCGCCGGCGTGGTGCGGGTGTCGAACGGATGGGACGCGGGCGGGGTACGCCGGGTTCCCGGAAAGGGCGATGCCCGGGCGGGTGAACCGCCCGGGCATCGTGTGGTGCGTCGATCAGTGGATCAGGAGAAGCGGACCTTCAGCGAGGTGCCGTTCTGCTCCAGAACCTTGATCTTGGTGCCGGTGGCCGGGAGCTTGACGCCGTGGTTCGGCAGCTCCGGGAACCAGTACTGCTTGGTGTCGTCGAACAGCGGCTGCGCCGCCTGGCCGCGGATGTACTGCGGCTGGCTGTTGAGGTGCAGCGTGAACGAGTCGGCCTTCTTCAGGCTGAACGGCGCGTCGTAGACCTGGACACGGGCCCGCCAGGGCGCCCCGGTCAGGTTGTAGATCGGCCGCGGGTGCGCGTCGATGATCATGTTCCGACCCTCACCCGGGTGCGCGAACGTGTCGTTGTCCGCGAACCGGAGGTTCCAGTAGGAGATCAGCAGACCCTCCTGGTACGCGTAGTGGTCCACGTAGTCCGGGCGGGTGTTCGCGTAGCCGAAGAAGTACGGGCCGGTCTTGAGGTACTTGTCGTACGAGACGTACGACCGGTTGCCGGCGATGTAGTAGTTGTCGAACTTACGGGTGTAGGTCTCCTCGACGATGCTGAAGCCGCTGAGGGTCCAGCCGTTGGCACCGGCCTCGGCGCCGTCGGTGAGGAGGGTCTGACCGTCGGCGGTCACGGTGATCGCGTCACCGTAGAAGCCGCCCTCGGAGACACCGCCGTCCGTCTGGTAGCGCAGCCGGAACTGCACGACGTTGCCGGCGACCGCGTCCATCGGGATGTTGACGTCGACCCACTGGTCGTTGCTGGAGCCGTCCAGGGCGTAGCGCCCGGGGGAGATCTCCTTCAGCGGGGTGCCGTTGGCCGTACCGGGCAGCGAGGTCCAGGTCTGGCCACCGTCGGTGGACGCCTCGAAGAACAGGTAGTCGTAGTCCGCCTCGATGCTGTAGCGACCCTTCATCGACAGCGCGGCGCTGGTCTTCCCGGTGAGGTCGACAGTGCGCGTCATCGTGGTGTTCAGGTCGTCGTCGTTGCCCGAGAAGAACTGCTTCGTACCCTCGAACGGCTTGCCGTTCTGGAACGTGTACTCCCGCTGCGGCAGCACCACCACGGCGCCCTGGGCCTTGTTGGAGTTGTACTCCTGCGGGCCCAGCTCCAGGGTGCGCTTCTGGCCGGCCACGACGACCTCGTAGTCGAGCCAGCCGAGCTGGAGCTTGTTCCAGGCACCGAGGTCGCCACCGCGCTCGCCGATGCCGCCGTCGTTCTTGGCGCCGAGCCGGCTCTGGGCCATCAGGGTCCAGTGCTCGTTGTTGTTGTCCCCACCGCTGACCACGTTGTAGTCGTCCGGCAGACCGAGGTCGTGGCCGTACTCGTGGTAGAAGACGCTCCGGCCACCGTTCTCCGGCTGGATGGTGTAGTCACCGATCCAGACGCCGGTGTTGCCGATCTGGGTGCCGCCGGCCGGGAAGTTCTCCGGGCCGGTGTTGCCCTGGTCGCTGGCGAAGGCGTACCACCGGTGGCTCCAGATGGCGTCCTCACCCTGGTACGGGTCACCGTCGGCCTGGTCGCCGCCGGCGTGGACGATCTGGAAGTGGTCGATGTAGCCGTCCGGCTCGTTGAAGTTGCCGTCGCCGTCGAAGTCGTACCGGTCCCACTCGTCCATCGCCTTGACGTCCGCGGCGATCTCCGCGTCGGAGCGGCCCTGCGCCTTCTGGTCGGCGACCCACTGGTTGGCGGCGTCGCGGACCAGCGCCCAGGTGTTGGTGCAGACGTTCGAGGCGCACGGGTAGCCGTCGGAACGGCCGTAGCGGGCCTCGTTGTACCGCACCTTCACCCAGTTGGTGACCTCGCCGTCGACGCTGTACCGACCCGAGGACTGGGCCTCGTAGTACTGCTTCAGCGACTCGTCACCCGGGTTGGTGCCGAAGTACAGCTGCCGGAAGTGGTCGGCGCTGTAGTCGGCCTGCCACACGGTGGAGTTGTCCACCGCCCGGTTCGGCTGCGGGATCTGGTTGCGGAGCGGACCGTCGAACCGGGTCGGGCCCGGGGTGTCCGGGTCGGTGTCCTGGTCCGGGTAGTTCGGGTGCCGCTCGTCGCCGAACTCCGCGAGGATGACGAAGATCTTGTCGGTCCGCTCGCGGGAGAGTTCGACGTACTGGTCCTTGGTCGGACCCTTGCCGGCCTTGGTGCTCTTGGCGGACCTGCCCGCCGCGGCACCTTCGGCAGCCCGCTCGCCGACCTTGACGACCGTGCTGCCGTTGATCTTCTGGGCCTTCGCCCTGCCGGACAGGACCTCGCTCAGGCCCTCCTGGCGCAGCGCGCGCCGCTTCTCCTCGAGCGGGTTGGGCAGGTCGTGCTCAGCCTGCGCAGGCTCGGCCACCGACGGAGCGGCGGCCGGCAGCTTCGGCGTCGGCGCGGCGCTGGCGGCCGTGCCTGCCATCAGCCCCGTCGCGGTCAGCGAAAGCCCGAGCAGACCCACTGCGACTTTGCGCACGTGGTACCTCCGGTGTGAGGGAACCGGCCCAACTGGGGGTACGGGCCGGTGGAACGTCCCACTAGTGGGACCAAGGGTGAACATAGACACTGCTGCGACTGGTGGGAAGATGTGTGCGTCGATTTGTAGCAACTTTTTGTTGGGGATGCTTTCCGCCGTCACACCCCGCACCGTCACCGAGTCGTTGACCAGCAGCGATGTGTCGATCATGTAGTGCAGTGACAGTCATGGATCAATTGGTTACGCGGAAGGGCCGGGAGCACTCACGCTCCCGGCCCTTCCCCCATCGATACCGTTCAGATCATTTTTCGGTCATTCCGGTTCCGGTTTGACCGTACCGTTCAGTTGCGCGGCGGAACCACGTACACCTGGGCGTACGAGTTGTCCTTGGCGGCCCGCTTGATGATGATCGAGACGCCGTACTGGACACCCGCGTCACCCGGGTTGCCGGTGCCGAGCACGATCGCCCCACCACCCAGCGTCGAACCGTAGTAGTCCGTCGCGGGAGTGCCGTCCGGGTTCACCACCCGGGTCGTGTACTGCTGGTTGCCCCGCGACGGGATGACCACCGAGGCGTCGTTGTCCCGCGAGTACGCGGCGCCGTCACGGATCTCGATGCCCGGGTACCAGCCCTTGGCGTCGGTGAAGCCGCGCACCGGAGCCTGCGGGCCGAACTTCGTGCAGTACTCGCTGTACGGCTCGTCCGCCGCCTCCAGGCACTCCTTGAACGGGTACGTCGGCTTCAGGCCGAACGCGGCGTTGGAGGACTGCGGCCGGCTGGGCAGGTTCTTCAGCACCGACGGGTCCTTCTCGGCCGCGACGCCCTTGCGGCGCAGCGGGTCGTTGTGCGAGTCGACGATCAGCAGACCGCCCTTGGCGCCGTAGCTGGGCAGCGCGGTCATCTGCGCGGTGACGTGGTTGACGTCGCCGAGCTGGGTGTCCCGGTACCAGACCAGCATGCCCGGCGCGTTGTACGCGATCCGGTCGACCTTCCAGGCCTCGTGCGAGTAGACGGTGTCGTAGGTGTACTTCAGGCCCTTGTCGAAGCCGTCGAAGTTACGCCACTCGGCCAGGTAGTAGTGCGACTTCACCTGGGTGCCCGAGTCGATGTACCAACCCGCGCCGCTGGTGTCGGTGAAGGTGCCGCCGGTCTGGGTCCAGCCCGCCGCGCCGCTCTCCACGTCGTCGCTCCAGGTGGTGGCGCCGCCGCCGGTCACCGAGAAGTCGTCGGCGAACCAGCCGCGCTCCACGAACGCCTCGTCGGTGGCGTACCGCAGCCGCACCTGCACTGTCTGCCCGGCGTACGACGACAGGTCGACGTAGTCGTGCCGCCAGCCGTTCGTGCCGCCGGTCAGGCCGTACTTCTTGTTGCCGAAGTCGACCATGCGGCCGTTCGGGTCGGCGTAGCCGTCGTTCGTGGAGACGAGCGCGCCGCCCTCGGCGTACACCTTCTGCTCGTTCCAGGTGGCGCCGCCGTCGGTGGAGACCTCGACGAAGCCGAAGTCCCAGTCCGCCTCGATGACGTAGTTGTTCCACATCCAGAACTTCGCGTCCGCGGCGTTCGGGACGGTCACCGTGCGGCTGAGCTTGACGTCGGCCCAGTTCTGGTCGGCGCCGGAGTACCACATGTTCCCGCCGCTGTGCGGTGTCGCCAGTGAGATCACCTTGTCCGGCAGGTCGATCTTGATGCCGTCCTCGGTGCCGACCGGCGTACGCGACGTCTGTCCGAGGTTGACCAGCTTGGACCGGTCACCCGGCCCGAACGTCTTCGGCTCGGCCCAGCCCAGCACCCACTTGTCCCAGAGGCCCATGTGGGTGGGCAGCGCCTGGAAGATCTCGCCGGAGTGCGAGCCGGACGCCATCAGGTCCCAGAAGTCCACGTCCGAGTCGGCGTTGCCGGAGGTGTCGTACAGGTCCGGCAGACCCAGGTCGTGCCCGAACTCGTGGGCGAAGACGCCGACGCCGGCGTCCTCCGGCTGCACGATGTAGTTCGACACCTTCAGGTTGGTGCCCGGGATCGTGTAGCCACCGGCCACGGTCGAGGAGTGCGCCCAGACCGAGTAGATGCCGACGTCGCCGCCACCACGGGACTTGCCCTGGTTGGCGTGCACCAGCACGAGGTGGTCGATCACGCCGTCCGGCTCGTGGTAGTTGCCGTCGCCGTCGCGGTCGCTCTGGTCCTCGATGTCGTAGTCGGCCCAGGGGAAGTCCGGGTCGGCCGCGGCCAGCGCGTCGATCGCGTCGGTGGCGAGCCGGCCGGCGCCCTGCGGGTTGTCCGGGTGGCCGTTCATCGACTGCTCACGCCCGGCGACCCAGTTGCCGTTCTCGTCCTGGAAGCAGCGCGAGGCGGCGTACCAGCCCTCGGAGTGCGGCACCGTGATCCACGGGCTGGCCTGCCCGTCCACGGTGTACGCGTTCTTGGACATCTCCAGGTACATGTTGTGCATGGTCCGCCCGGCGAGGCTGATGCCCGGCTTGCCGTCCGGCCCCTTCAGATCCTTGCGGACCCGCTCGGTGATGCCCTTCTTGCTGTACAGCATCTTGTCGTAGTGGGCCGGGGAGAAGTCCGGCACCCACATCGAGTTGTTGTCCTTGTGCGGCAGCGTGGCCGGGTTCGGGATCGTGTTGTGCCGCGGCCCGTTCTGCACGGTGCCGGGAACGCAGGTGCGGTCCTCGAACACCGTCTTCGGGACCATCACGTTCGTGAAGTCGTCGTTGGCGTTGTCGTTGAACTCGACGAGCAGCGTCAGCAGCTTGGCGGTCTGCGTACTCTTGGCCTTCTTGATCTTGCGAGGGCTCTGGCCGGTCCGGATGGACTTGGCCTCCAGCTTGGCCAGCTCGCGCGCCGCGATCGGGTTGCCCCCGGCGTACTTGCGGTCGTAGGCGCGGGCCTCGTCCGCCGGCGAGGAGAAGATGCCGTCGCGGCCCTTCACCTCCTTGCCGCCGGTGTCCGGCTGGACCTCGGGCTCGGCGTAGTTGATGTAGTGCTCGTCCGCCCCGATCGTGACCGGTGCGGACCGGGCCGGCTGAGCCGCCGCGCTGCCCGTCACGGTCAGTGACGTGGCCGCGAGCGCGATGGCGGGCAGTGCGACGAGTAAGCGTCGCCGTGCCCTGTGCTGCGACATGGGGAGCATGCCACTCCGTTCGTAGGGAATGGTGAGGGACCGGCCGTCTCAGTGACGCTCGTCGAAATCCGCCGGCTGGCTGAACGTAACCGACGACGAGCGACATCGACAGAGTTGATCAGGCCCTCTGGCCGATCAGGTCAGTCCCGGCTCCCCCGATCGACCGGCGCGGATCCCGGATGCGACGAGGGGGCGGGCCGCCCGGCGGCCCGCCCCCTCGTCGTCAGTCGTCGTCAGTCCTCGTCGGACTTCCCGCCGCTCATCCCCGACGAGATCAACTCCATCACCGAGGAGTCCTGGAGCGTGGTCACGTCGCCGAGCGACCGGTTCTCCGCCACGTCCCGCAGCAGCCGGCGCATGATCTTCCCGGAGCGGGTCTTCGGCAGCTCCGGGACCAGCATGATCTGCCGCGGCTTGGCGATCGGGCCGAGCGTCTTCGCCACGTGGTTACGCAGCTCGGCGATGAGCTGCTCGCCCGCGTCACCGGAGATCTCCGCGCTGCCGCGCGGGATGGCGAACGCGACGATCGCCTGGCCGGTGGTCGGGTCGGTCGCGCCCACCACCGCCGCCTCCGCCACCGACGGGTGGCTGACCAGCGCCGACTCCACCTCCGTGGTGGAGATGTTGTGGCCCGAGACCAGCATCACGTCGTCCACCCGGCCGAGCAGCCAGATGTGCCCGTCGTCGTCCTTCTTCGCGCCGTCACCGGCGAAGTAGACCCACTCGCCGCCGGTGTTCGCGCCCGCGCCGAACCGGGACCAGTACGTCTCCAGGAACCGGTTGTCGTCGCCCCAGATGGTCCGCAGCATCGACGGCCACGGCTCCTTCAGCACCAGGTATCCGCCGCCGCCGTTCGGCACCGACTGGCCCTGGTCGTCGACGACGTCGGCGACGATGCCGGGCAGCGGGCTCATCGCCGAGCCGGGCTTCGCCTCGGTCACGCCGGGCAGCGGCGAGATCATGATGGCGCCGGTCTCGGTCTGCCACCAGGTGTCCACCACCGGCAGTTCGCCGCGGCCGACGTGCTGCCGGTACCAGATCCACGCCTCCGGGTTGATCGGCTCACCGACGCTGCCGAGCAGGCGCAGCGACGACAGGTCGTACCCGGCCGGGATGTCCTCGCCCCACTTCATCATGGTGCGGATCAGCGTCGGCGCGGTGTACAGGATGGTCACCTTGTACTTGTCGACGACCTCCCAGAACCGGCCCTTGTGCGGCGTGTCCGGGGTGCCCTCGTACATGACCTGGGTGGCGCCGTTGGAGAGCGGGCCGTACACGATGTAGGAGTGCCCGGTCACCCAGCCGATGTCGGCCGTGCACCAGTAGACGTCCGTCTCCGGCTTCAGGTCGAACACCGCGTGCGTGGTGTACGACGCCTGGGTCAGGTAGCCGCCGGTGGTGTGCAGGATGCCCTTCGGCCGGGCCGTCGTGCCGCTGGTGTAGAGGATGAACAGCGGGTGCTCGGCGTCGAACGCCTGCGCCTCGTGCTCCGGCGACGCCGTCTCCACCGTCTCGTGCCACCAGTGGTCCTTCGCCGACCAGGCGACCTCCTCACCGGTACGCCGGACCACCAGCACGTGCTCCACCGACGGGCAGTTCGCCACCGCCTCGTCCACGGTCGGCTTGAGCGCCGACGGCTTGCCCCGGCGGAAGCCGCCGTCCGCGGTGATCACCACCTTGGCGCTGGCGTCCTGGATCCGGTTGGTGAGCGCGTCGGCGGAGAAGCCGCCGAAGACCACGCTGTGCGTGGCGCCGATCCGGGCGCAGGCGAGCATCGCCACCGCCGCCTCCGGGATCATCGGCAGGTAGATCGCCACCCGGTCACCGGCGGTCACGCCCAGCTCGGTCAGCGCGTTCGCCGCCTGGCACGTGAGCTTGTGCAGGTCGGCGTAGGTGACGGTACGGGTGTCGCCCGGCTCGCCCTCCCAGTGGATCGCCACCTTGTCGCCGCGGCCCGCCTCGACGTGCCGGTCCAGGCAGTTGTACGCCACGTTGAGCCTGCCCCCGGTGAACCACTTCGCGAACGGGGCGTTCGACCAGTCGAGCACCTGCTCCCACGGCTGGGCCCAGGCGAGCCGGCCGGCCTGGCGCTCCCAGAAGGCCAGCCGGTCACCGGCCGCCTCCTCGTACGCCTCGGCGGTCACGTTGGCGTTCGCGGCGAGTTCAGCCGGCGGCGGGAACTGGCGCGTCTCGTTCAGCAAGTTGGCCAATGCCTCGCTCATGCGGTGACTCCTTCGTCGCGTGACCTGCGTCTCCTGATGCGGGGAAGGTTAGTCCCGGCGTACCCCGGCCGCGACCGCCCGGCCCCTCACCGCGCGCCGAGCGGCCCCGTCCCCGCGCCGAGTGCACCGCGCGACGCCGACGGCGTCACTTTCCCGGCGGGCGGAGGCGGATACCGGCCCGGCGGTCGCTAGCGTGACGGGGTGACCACCGATCCGCTCGCCCCGCTGCTCGCGCTCGCCGACGTCGCCACCGCCGTCGAGCAGGCCCGCGAGCGGGTCGACCTGGCCCACCGGCACCGCGCGCTGCGCCGCCAGGGCGGCCAGGTCGCCGCCGAGGTCAGCCTCCGCTCCGCCGTGGCCAGCGCCGCGCTGGAGGGCCGCGTCCACGACCGCGAGGAGGTACGCGCCGGCACCGTCACCGACCCGGTGCTCCAGGGCGCGCTGCGGGTCGCCGGGGCACTACCCGGCCTCAGCGACCTCTGGCCGAAGGCCCCCCGGCAGGTGATGGCCCGGCTGCACGTACTCGCCGCCCGCGACGTGGTGACCGAGGAGGAACTGGGCCGGCCGGTCGCCGACCCGGTGGTCGCGGCCCGCCTCGACGGCCTGGCCGCGCTGGTCGCCGGCGGCACCAAGGTGCCACCGCTGGTGCTGGCCGCCGTCGTACACGGCGAGCTGCTGAACCTGCGCCCGTTCCCGGGCCCGTCCGGGGTGGTGGCCCGCGCCGCCGCCCGGCTGGTGCTGATCTCCACCGGGTTCGACCCCCGCGGGCTGGTCGCGGTGGACGTCGGTCACCGCGAGCGCGAACCGGAGTACGTGGGCGCGGCCGGCGCGTTCGCCACCGGCACGCCCGACGGCCTGCGCTCCTGGCTGCGGCACTACATGACGGCGGTGGAGGTCGGCGCCGACCAGATCACGCTGATCGGCGACGAGATCCTCGCCGCGTCCTGACGGGCGCGAGGCGTCAGGCGGTGGGTGCGGCGGCGCGGGTGCGCCGGTGCCGGCCGTACCAGGCGATGCCGATGGCCACGCCGACGCCCACGCCGAGCGCCGCCGCCGCGACCGGCACCGCCGGCCGCTCGCGCAGCCGGCGGCCCAGCGGGATCGGGTGCCGGAACTCCAGCACCGGCCACGCGTTCTCCACCGCCAGCTTGCGCAGCGCCCGGTCCGGGTTGACCACCGTCGGATGCCCCACGCACTCCAGCAGCGGCCGATCGGAGTACGAGTCGGAGTACGCGTACGAGTCGGCCAGGTCGTAGTCGCGCTCCAGAGCCAGTTCGCTGACCGCCTCGACCTTGCTCGGGCCGGCGGCGTAAAACTCGACCTCGCCGCTGTACCGGCCGTCCACCACGCCCATCCGGGTGGCGATCACGTCGGTGATCCCGAGCAGCTCACCGATCGGCCGGACCATCTCGTCGCCGGACGCCGAGACCAGCACCACGTCCCGCCCGGCGGCCTGGTGCTCCTCGATGAGGGCTGCCGCCTCGGCGTACACATAGGGGTTGATCAGTTCGTGGAGTGTCTCCGCGACGATCTGGCGGACCTGTTCCACTGGCCAGCCCTTGCAGAGCGTGGCGAGGTAGTCCCGGGTGCGGGCCATGGTCTGCTCGTCGGTGCCGCCCAGCCGGAACATCAACTGCGCGTACGCCGACTTGACCACGTCACGCCGAGTGATCAGCCCGTCCCGGTAGAACGGCCGACCGAACGCCAGGGCGCTCGACTTGGCGATGACGGTCTTGTCGAGATCGAAGAAAGCGGCGCTACGGCCCACGGCGCGAAAGTCTAGCCCGACCGGAGGCGTCGAGGCGTCCGCCCGGGTCGCGAAAGCCGATGAGCACCCGGTGGAGTGACGGCGGTCACAGGCATCTATCGATGAATTTAGCTTTGCGTGGAGTGAACAACACTCGACGTATAAGGGTCGACTGCGGCATGCTTGTCCTCGCGGCGGGAGTTCGCATACCCGGCGTCGATGGGCCTCGGCGGTTGCACCCCCCGTAACCGCTGAGTCGGTTCGGCTCGACCCCCCCGGAGCCGAACCACAAGACGACCCCCGTCTCCCCCCGACGGGGGTCGTCCCTTTGTGGCCTCCCCTTTCGGCGCAGGTGGAGGCGGGTTCTCCGGATCGGCCGGGTGCGGCTCCGGGCGGAAAGTCAGCGAATCGTCAGCGAACGTCAGCCGGACCCGATCGGCGTAGTCGTCGGGCGTGTGCGTGTACCGGTCAAGCGTCGTCGACGCCTTCTCGTGGCCCACCACCCGCCGCACCACGTTGACCGGCACCCCGTCCGTCACCAGCCACGTGATGTACGAGTGCCGCAGGTCGTGGAACCGCAGCCCCCCGACCGCCGAGGCCGCCGCGTGCGCAACCGCCGCCGCCTCCGTGGCGAACTCCGTCCGCTGCTCCCGCCCGTCCCGGTCCGGCCATACCGCCAGCCACCGGCCCGGCGCCACCTCGGTCACGCGGCCGAGCAGGCTGGCCCGTACCAGCGACGGCAGCCACACCCGGCGCCGGAAGTTCGACCGCCGCTGCGGCCCGCCGTCCCGGTCGGCGAAGACCAGCGCCCGGCCGTCCGGCGAGCCGGCCCCGCGCCGCCGGCGTAGCTCGTCGACGAGGAACTGAGGCATCGGCACCGCGCGCACGCCGGCCCGAGTCTTCGGGTACGCCCGCAGCACGACCCCGCCGTGGGTCTCGACCGCCACCTGGGCGACGTGCACGAGCCCTCGGTCGAGGTTGACCGCTTCCCAGGGCAGGCCCGCGCACTCACCCCAGCGCAGTCCCGCCCCGGCGGCGGCGCAGACGATCCCCCGGTGTTCGGCCGGCACGGCAGGCAGCAGCCGGCCGAGGAAGACCTCTCGGCTGATCGTGCCGGCGCGAGCCTCACCAGCCCGGTTTCGCGGTATCCGCACCCCCTCGCACGGGTTCACCGCGATCAGCCGCGCCCGGATCGCCGTCTGCAGGATCATCGACAGCATGCCGAGGTGCTTAGCCGTCGTCGAGGGCGCCAAGGCCCGGCCCAGGTTCGTCACCCACTCCTGCACCGCCAGGTAGTCGATCCGCGCCAACGGCCATTCCGCCCACTGTGGCAGCAGATGCGCCCGCAGCATCGATTCCGTCCGCTCGGCCGTCCGAACCTCCACCGACCGCCCGGCCAGCCACCGCGTCACGAACTCGCCGAACCGCATCCGCCCGGCGTGCGGGTCGACGTACGTGCCCCGGTTGATCGCGCCTTCCACCTCAGCGAGGTACGCGTTCGCCTCCTTCTTCGTGCGGAACGTCTTGGCCTTCTGTCGGTTGGCTGAGTCCCGCCAGTTCGCCCGGTAGGTCCCGGCCGGCGTCTTGCTCACGAAGCCCACGGTCACCATCCCCCACGTGGCGAGTCGGTCCCGGTCGCCGAAAGCCCGCCGGCCGCACCGTCCAGCCAGGCGCCGATGTCCAGCCGCCCGTGATCTTCTTCTAATCCTCGGGCTGCTTGGAGCGCTGGTCGGATGCTGGACCTAGCCCGCTTCACCGACGTGTGGTCCGGCACCAGAGGCAATGGCAACGTTTGATGGGAACTGGAAGAGCTAGTGGGAAGATCTCTCGAAGTTCCGCGCAATTCCATCACATTCATTGAGGCAGCGGTCACAGACAACATTCATGCCAGGTTTGAACCGTTCGCCGAGTCGAGCGCGGAACTCGTGATTTCCAATACTAAGGGACTGTATCCGAGCATCGGGCATGTTTGGCCTCCCGACAATAGAAATCTCCAGCAGTTCGAAATCTGTGATTACATGATGGCACCGTTGGCCATCGTATTCGAATCCCGCTATGTGGTCACAGTCTTCTGGGTCTAGGTTGCACACCGAGCATTCGATATCGCTGATCGCGAAAGCTGGACTCAAGCCCACTCGGTTGTGTGCAAGCGCGACTGGGCATCGCTGGTGATACGCCCCGTCTTCGTAGGGAAATCGGCAGCCTCGTGGAAAGTATGTTCGAGCAAGTCGGCCGGCCTCGTCGAGCATCAGGTGGGCAATCTCGAACCGAGGCGAGTCCTCCAGCCAGTTCATCGCGCTACGCAGAGTGCGTAGGGCCTCCCGAAGCTCTTTGTGCAGCTGGTCGGTCGGTCCGGTAAGTGGAAGCAAGTGGGCGACGCTCTCAAACCTTCTGCGCCCCCTACTAAGGATCCTTTTGCCCTCAGCCAGCGTGTGATCGTTGAAAGGCATTGATTGCCTCCACCACTTCCTGCCCTGGTCCATGCGCCTCGAAATTGCGCTCGCTGCCGTCGGGCGAGGTGACAATGAACTTCACGTGCAGATTCTTCTCTTTGTGGCCAATCTCTCCGAAGTACTGCATGATGATCGTCGATAGAATATTTGCTGGAATGTTAGCTAAGACAGATTGGGCGAAGGCGAGCACCGGCAACCACGCATCGGCCGCATTGTGGCTTACCTGAACGCGCTCATCGCGTTCGTGATCGTATGTAACACCGAAGCCGTTCAGTTTTAGTAGCTTCGCAATGTCGCTCGTCGTGGCCGGGTAGGCGTATCGCCCGGTGTCCAGCCGGTGCATACCTGTCCCGGGTACGCCCGCTCGAATTTGCACCTCTGCACTTGTCATCCGCGGATGTCCTCAGCTGTTGGGCGTGGCTTAGTGGCAGGGATAGTAGCTACCGCTTGCAACCCGAGTGGAGCACCCGCCGCTGGGGTGCCAGGAAGGGAAACGGCCGAGCGTTGGTGCAGCGGCTGCTTGTCCAGCCGATCGCGTATCGCTGGGCCCGTCTCCGTGCTCGGAAGGCGGTCACGCGGCACATGTCTGAGCAGTAGAGGTCGTTCTGCGGCGGAGTCGCCTCCGCGACCGGTGCTGTCCGGCATGAAGATTCGGCTCAGCGGCACCAGAGGCAACGGCTGGCAGCCGATGATGGCGACGTGCGGGACGAGGAGGCCGCCGACCGGCAGGTGAGGGTGGACACCCATGCACCAGTGACGGCCTGCTAGACCAGGTTTCAGTACAGATTGAGAACCGGTGGTCGTGGCGGGCCAACGCCTATCGCCGCCGGTGCTGCCGATGGACTGTGGACCACGCGCGCACCAGCAAAGCGAGTCGGATTAGCGACAGTTGGAAGCTATCCGAGGTTGGTACATTGGCAATTCTGCCAGCGTCAATCGGGCGAAAGAGCAATGAAAGAGTGGGCCGGATGACTGAATTTATCGACTTTCCAACATTGACTGGGGCTGCACTTGGCCAAACGGTAGGATTTTTTTTTGGACGTCTGAGCGCCTTGCTCGACCGGCGGCGAGCCTCAAACGAAAAGATAGAAGCTAGGGAGGTCCCGGATGTCCCAGAGGTATTCGAGGGAGAGCTTGGGCCCTTCCAAGTCGACGAAGCGCTAGTCGAGCAACGCGCGGACGAGTTGGCATCCCTCGCAAACGCTCTCGGCGTTTACAACGACCATCCTGAGATCCTGCGAGCCGATGATTCTCGCCTCTTCCGAAACTTGGCGCAAGCGAGAAGTCTCCTCGAAGAGGTGTATGGGCAGTACTTCACGCTCAAAGGCGAAAAAAGGCCGGAATCCGGCGTGAGAATCGACCAAGACATTAAACGTGTGGCCGGAGAGGTTATCGGCCTCGATGCTGATGGCTTCGGTCGAAAAGCAAGCGCGGAAGTAAGTCAGAAGGTGGAAGACAGTCAGCCTGGTTCTTCTGTAATTGGCGCGCGAATCAAAAGGTTGGGATAAAACAATTCGCTTCTTTCCTCGGAGCCAGAGAATGCACCCAGATGAGCGCGTTGCCATTAGTTCTGACCATGATGCAGTCAGCCCGTCGACGGACATAGGACCGGAGGGCGCCAAGAGAGCCGATACGGGTGAGTCCTCACAGGCACGCCGCCCCGCCGACGGCACCGGCTCGTCCTGGACGCATAATTCAGCGAGCGACATGGTTTCAGATAGGTCGCTGTGGTTGGCGCAGAATGTTTCGACCTATACCGAAGATCCCGATAAGACGGAAGTCGCCCCATCGTCTGAGCCGGCGGGGGGGACATATGGCGCCGAGTCAATTCTAAGTCCGCATGAACAGCAAGCCGACCACCTCCGATCCGATTCTCCTAGCGAGTCGACGAGCCGTGACGCGGCTGCCCAACTATCGCCTGAAAACACCCGTTCCCAGAATAGCGAGGATTTTGGAGTCCAAGAGAATCTACCGTTCGACAACAGCGAGGATGCGCTCGTATCGATCAAACAGGAAGTATCCCACAATGAAGGGGTTATAGTTGGAGTTCTGCACCAAACCGTGCGTCGAATGCTGGACTCCCATGACCTGCGGTCAGATTATGTAAGTGAAGTAGCCGCACTCTTCGAGCCGCCTGATAATATCAGCACGGCAGCCGAGCGGCTTCGTCAAAGCCGTATTGTGGTGCTCGTGGGTGATTATCAATCCGGAAGACACAGCGCGGCGGTGTCGCTCTTGCACGAGCAGGGAGGGCTGGAGCTCCGGGAAGTGCGACGAGAGCCGGGCGATGGCTTTATTACTGAAAACCTGGTTTCGCGCCGACCTACGGGGTGGATTCTCGATCTACGTGGAGACATCGACTCGGTTGCACTGAACTTCGGCCGAGTTCTCGCAACCAGCAGCGCCCTACTTACCTCAACGGATTCCTTTCTCGTGGTTGTAATTCGTCGTGGGCTGTGGGAGAAGACCCGAGCGGGCGCCATGCACCTTGCAGTAGAACTTAGCCCCCCCGACGCTGTAAAGGTTATCGAACGCAGACTGCAGCACCTCAATCCTTCCTTGTCACCTGCCGACATTGAACGGTGGACTGGCGATGGTGAACTGCGACGGTACCTGGAAAACCTTCCTCCCGCCCGAGCCGTTGAATGGGCGGAGGCGATACGGGAGGAACACTTCGCGCATGCGGACTCAGGTATAGCTACCACTGCCAGTAAGCTAAATGCTGACGACGCGTTCCGTTTAAGAGTAGCGAATGTAATTAAGTCTCGGGGCAACTGGCGGACCGACTTATTGGAATGGCATAGAAAGAATCCGGATAGCAGGCGTCGTAACTTTTTGCTGGCCACGGCCTTGCTCGAAGACGCCTCCGCTGCCGATATTTACACCGCTGCAGAAGAGCTAGCTCAGACATTCCGAGAGCCTGAACCAGTCGCGCCCGGCCAAACGGGCCCTGGCCTTATTGAGTTACTCGACGATGTTAACGCGACGTTGGCTGACGACGACTCTGTGTCCTACGCCCGTACTGGATTCGCGAATGCAGTGCTGGACTACTTTTGGCTTGACAGAATGCACCTTCGTGGGGATTTCATGAGTTGGGCCACGAGCCTGCCTCTCCGCCACGAGGGGAAGTCCGCTCAAGAGATTGCTGACCGAGTGGGGCAATATTCTCTCAGATGGAGTATCCAACGCAACGACTTGGAGTTGGTCGAGAAGGCCGTTCTGGCATGGGCGGAGCACGAGAATGCCGCTCCATCGGCCGAGGCTCTGCTATCAGCAGCCGCGCTCGATAGTGTTCTCGGAAGTAACATGCGAGCAAGGATGCTCACCTGGTCAAAAAGTGACACAGAAATAAGCCCTCGGGTTCAAGTAATCGTGGCGCAAGTGTGCGGGGGCCCCGTGGGCGCTATCTACCCTAAGCTGATGCTGTACCGACTCGGGCACCTAGCTAAGAGCTTCGATCCGAAAGTTCGGAAAGCTGTGGAAGAGGCGACCTTCTCCCTTTGGGCTCGGTTCGATTTGCGAGACCAAATTCGTTCTGAGATTGCGAAGTGGCTTGACTCCCCTCAAGAAGCTCAGAGCGGGGCTGGTCGACGGGCCTTCACTACCCTTGCAAGTCTTACTGAACCCAGTGGTTCACTTCCCATTCTACTTTCCAGCGACGGAAATCTTGATGTGGCGACCCTTGAGACTGGGCGCGAGTTCCTGGTTAAGGGCTGGCGTTCTGTCTTTAACCAGAGGCGCCCTGACTCGAAGGCCGATGCAGCTTTTGCTCTTTTCATGGAAGCCGCTCTAGCATCGGAGGAGTTTAGGATAGAGCTGCTTTCGGTCCTGGTTGACTCCGTGCATAGATCGGGCGACGGCATGTTTCATGCTACTCGTCGAGTAAGCCTTGACAACCTGGCTTTTCGGTGGCAGCCGAGTTCGGCGGGAGAATACGGAAGCGATCGCCAGCGGATACGCGATGAGCTTATTCTAATGGCGTCGAACCGAGATCCCGTTCTCCCGAACGTCGCGTCCTTGCCTAACGAAGCGCGGTCGGATGAGTAAGTGGTTCCGTTGGAGGCGAGGGCCTCAACTAGAACAGTACCGTTTCGATCTTCCGGCTGTTAGGAGCGCGGACGAGGACCTGTGCTTCCACGTTTCCTTGACCGTACGATGGCATTTGCTTCCGTCTGCGTCGGTTCATCATGACCCGCTCGCTGCCATTCGCACGCATGTTTCGGAAGTGGTCCACGTGGAAGCATCGCGTGAACCTGTGAACCGGGCTGCACTTGTGCAAGATCGGATTAACTCGCGGATGGGTCTCCCTGCGGGGCTGAAGGAGTCGTGCGTTCAGCTACTGTGGGTCGAGGCTACGGTCACGGTCGACTCTATTTCATTGTCGACAGCCCTGCGGCGAGCGGTGCGACGCAGCGAACGCCGCCAGCAAAATGAGGACCAGGAAGCCCATGTCCAGCGCATAGAGACGTTTCGCCGACGCGTACTTACAAAACCTGATATGGCGCTTACCTTCTATTTTCTTGAGAACAAGGGTTCTTTGGACGAGTCGGTGTTGACGCACCTTGAAAAACTTTCGAAGCGCATTGCAAGTTACGATCCCGAGAACTATTGGATCCAGGTGGCAGAGATCCTTCTTGCGTTCGTACGTGACCTTAGCGACGAAGAGCGTCAGGATAGTATAAGGGCGTTGACTTTTTGGCTAAAGAGATACGATCGAAAGTCGCTTGTTGCGGATCTGGAGTCGTTGCAGCCCTCAAAGTCAGGCCTCGATAGTGCTGGATAAAGCAGCCCGTCCAGGTCTCTCGTGGGTGGACTGCCTGAGCGAGATCGAGATCGAAGCGGGGCCGCTCGCGCCGTCAAGCTTGGGCGGACATAGGGCCGCCGCGCCTCCGCCCGCGAGCGCTTGGGTCGCAGGTCGTCGGCGGCTCGGAACGTGGCGAAACCGCGGCCGCTGATCCCAGCAGGTACCAGGGCTGCTGGGACGCCGTCGGTCGCTACGTCAGTTAGGAGTCCGACGTTCTTCATCGCTAGGCGACCTAAGGCGTGTTTCATAAGCCCGGTCAGAGCCATTCACAGATGATGGTGATGGTCAGGACGGCCTGGAACCGGACGGCTAACTTGTCGTAGCGGGTGGCCAGGCCGCGGTGGCGCTTGAGCCTGTTGATGCCGTTCTCGACGGCGTGTCGCATCCGGTAGAGGTCTCGGTCGAACTTCGGCGGGCGCCCGCCGCGGCTGCCCTTGGCCTTGCGGTGGGCGTCTTGATCGGTCTTACTCGGGATGCACGCCTTGATCCCGCGCTTGCGCAGGTAGGCGCGGTTTCCACGGCTGGTGTACGCCTTGTCGGCCAGGACCAGGTCGGGGCAGGTGCGGGGCCGGCCCACCCCGAGACGGGTCACCTTGATGCGACGCAGGACCGGGATGAACTGCGGGCTGTCACCACGGTGCCCGGCGGTCACGACCATCGATAGGACCTTCTGTCCCTGCTCACAGGCCAGATGCGTCTTGGTGGTCAGACCGCCGCGAGATCGTCCGAGGGCGTGATCGGCGGGTTCGTCGTGCACGCCGCCGGGTGGCTCTTTCTGCAGGTGGCCGTCTCTGCGGGCGCCGGCGGCATGCTGGTGGGCGCGGCTGGTCATCGAGTCCACGCTGACCGTCCAGGTGATCCGGCCTTGCGCATCGCCGGCGGCCTGTGACGCGGCCAGGATCTTGTCCCAGGTGCCGTCGCGCTGCCAGCGACGGAACAGGCCGTAGAGCGTCTGCCAGGGTCCGTACTCGGCCGGGACGTCACGCCAGGGCGACCCGATCCGGATCCGCCACCTGATCCCGTCGATGAGCTGCCGTTTCTGCCACTTCGGCGGCCGGCCCTTCGCCGACGCGGCCGGCAGTAGCGCAGCGAGCCGCTGCCACTGAGCGTCGGTGAGGTCGTACCGCCTCGTCACCGCTAAGGTGGCCACGAGGTCTCCGGTATGAAGTTCTTGCTTGGTCGCAGAACCAGATACCGGAGACCTCTTCAGTTGTCGATCACCGCCACGCCGCGACCTTCACCGGCCACCACGACTTCTGAAACACGCCTTAAGCCCGCGGTGAGTACCGAGGCGAGTGTATCGGCGAGAGACAAGAGGCATATGCGCCAGCCACCGCGGAGCTTCCCGCACGAGGTGAGCACGTCCAAGGCCAGAGCTGCGAAAAGGCGGCGACCGGGAGGTAGCTTCTGACGGCTGGGTGCCTGGGTCATCTTGGTCTCTTTGGCGCAGTCGCGCTGGCCGCACGGATTCGATCACAATGGGCTGTCGACAGCAACGAGCCGGGCTCGGTGCAGCTGTAGCGCCGGGAGGCCGGACGTTCGAGGTGAAGGACGCAGCCGGACAGCACTGATTGCGGGGCAGAGCTTCAGGCGAGACGCCGGCGCCTGTGGCAACCGCCGCGTCGAGGGCGGGCTGCCAGCATGAGTTACGACTTGGCGGTCTGGGAAGGCGATTTGCCGGCCGACGACGGTGCGGCTGGGGAGGTCTATGACCAGCTCTACGCCGAGTACCTGGAGGGTGAGGAGCTGCCACCCACCCCGGGGATTCGCGCCTAAGTCCTTGCACTGCTTGAGCGGTGGGTTGACATGCCTGACGACGAGTACGACGTGAGCCCCTGGTCCGCTGGTCCCCTGATGGACGAGGCGTCGGGCCCGTTCGTCTACTTCACCATGCGGTACAGCGTGTGCGAGGAGGTGTCGGCCGAGGCGGCGCGCATGGCGGCAGATCGCGGGCTGGTCTGTTACGACCCACAGTGGGAGCGCCTTCGCCCGACCGCTGACGAGTGAAGCGGAATACCTACCGTGGACGGTCCCGGGGCGTCGACCCCATGCCCAGGCGCCTGAACTAGCCGGGAAGCAGGCTGCCGGCACCGGGAGCCTCGGCCTTTACTCGCATCGTCAGCGGATCGTCAGCGAGCGCCGTACCGCGTAGCGACTCTCGATCATGCTCGACGGCACGACCAGCGCGTCTGACCACGCGGTACGGCACTCGATCACACTCGCTGCTACGTCAGGTCACTTTCCCCCCCCCCCCGGGACGGGGGTCGTCCCTTTGCATCCGCAGTGAGATCAGGACGCGCGGCGACCGCCTCGGCGATCCGGGTGAGCCAGTGCAGATCGTTGGCCCGGGACTCCGCACTGGCCTCCGGATCGAGGATGCTGCCCAGAAACGCCGCGACGTCGTCGAGGTGCCGCTCACCGCGGTAGTAACTCAGCAGGACCGGGTCTGGCTCCAGCGGTCCGTAGCCTTCGCGGAAGAGTTCGGCCCGGCGCGCGTCGATCGGGTGGTCGCCGAAGTCGGTGCTGTAGACGAACATCAGGTCCCGCTCGCGCGGCGCGAGGATCGGTGCGTCCCAGTCCACGACGTGCAGGGGACCGTCGCCGTCGGCGATGAGGTTGCCCGGATGGATGTCCGCGTGGCAGATGACGTGCTGCCCCGGCGTCACGCGCGACGCCAGGTCGTCGACGGTCTCCGCCAACCGGTGCAACGCGGCGCCGTACCGCTTCCAGAAGGCGCCCAGGGTCTCGCTCGTCGCGGCCCGCCGGCCGAAGGTCCGCAGCCGCTGGCCCGCACCCGATCGGTAGGTCTCGGCCGGCAGGACGGCGGCGATCTCCGCGCTCGGCGTGACCCGGTGCAGCCGGCCCAGGAACTCGCCGTACTCGATCCACTGGCGGTCGGTGAGGCCGCGCCCCCACAGGCTGCCGCCGTAGTGGAACGGGTAGAGCAGTAGTCGATAGTCTCCGTACCCGCGCCCGGCGCCACCGTCGGGAAGGTCCAGCGGCGCGACCACCTGCCGAAGGCCCTGCGCCCGGAGGAAGCCGGGCAGCAGGACGGCGGCCGGCGTGAAGTCGCCCCTCCGCACCTTCAGGAAGTAGCGCCCGCCGTCGGACGTCTCCACCCGGTACGCCCACGCCTGCCCGTCGAGTCCGACCGGCATGAACACCAGGTCGACGACGTCCACCGACCAGGCGGCGGCGACCTCGGCCGCCAGCGTCCGCTCGTCGATGTCCGGCTTGTCGATCACCCGACGGAGCGTCGCAGCCGCCGGTCGGGCCCGGCAAGGGAGTTACCGGATCACCGCGCGCAGCGTCCGCCGGTCCGGCTCGAAGCACACCAAGCCTCGGCCTCGCTCGTCGGCCACGACCCACGGATGACCGACGTATGTCTGCTGCCGGTAGGACTGCCCGGGGCGCAGAACCGCGTACTGCTGTCGACGGCCGTCGTAGTTGATCCAGTGGACCACCACTGTCGACTCCCGGGTGTTGACGAAGTCGATGAAGGTCGACGGACCACCGCCGTGCGAGCGCAGCCGCGACTCGCGCGAGGCCGGCAGCGGGGCCAGTTCCCCGGGCCCGACCACCGGCGGCTTCGGCCGGGGAGGCGTGGGCTTCGACGAGGTCGGCCGGCTGCTCGGGGTGGGGCGGCGGGTCGGTGCGGCGGTGCGGCTGGGCGGCACGGCACGGCTGGAGAACGACACCGACGGCGGCGCGTAGGACTCGGCGGGCGTCTCCGTCACCGACCCCGCCCTCGTCGGGGATGCCAGGATCGCCTGGCCTTCGAGCGGCGGCGGGAGGTCGGGGCGACGGGGTGCGGCGAAGACGCTGACGATGCTCGCCAGCACCACGACCACGAGTCCGATGGCGATGGCGGCGAGCAGTGTCGGCGACGGATCGCGGAGCCAGATCTCGCTGCCGGCCGTGGGGGCGGACCGTGAGTGGGGTCGTACCGAGGGGGGCGTGAGGGGGTGCGGTGAATCGGTCATGGCCTCGATTCCGCAAGCCGGTGCCGTTCATCGAGCGGCGAGGGGCCCCGATTATCCGTTACTGATCGTCCCCGTCGTCAATGGCCGACGGGCCACTCGTTGTTCCCGTCTCCGGCGCATAGCAGATCAACCGGGCCACCGAGGTCTGTCCACAACGCCCTCCGTTGTCCACAGGGCACCTGTCTCACCTCCCCCGGCCGGGCAGGCTGCACCGCGGCACGTCCGAGTTCGACTGATGGAGGCCGCCATGCCGCCCCGTACCCCGCTCCCGCCGTACCGTCGCCTGCCCCTGCTCGTCACCTCCGACGGCGACCTTCTCGACGAGCTGTTGCGACTCGCGGCGGCCGGCGGCACCGAGGTCGAGCTGGCGGCCGATCCGGCCGCCGCCCGGGCCCGCTGGGCGCCGGCGCCGCTGGTGCTCATCGGCGCCGACCAGGCGGCGGCCTGCCTGCGGGCGCGCCTTCCCCGCCGCGCCCGCACGGTCCTGGTCGGTCGCTCCGGAGAGCTCGACCCGGGTACGGAGTTGGCCGAACTCGTCGGCGCGGAGCACGTCGCGACGTTGCCGGCGGCCGAGCCCTGGCTGGTCGACCGGTTCGCCGAGTGCGTGGCCGGTCCGGCGGGCCCGGGTCAGGGCCGGGTGGTGGCTGTCCTCGGCGGCCGGGGCGGCGCCGGAGCCAGCGTGCTGGCAGGTGGGCTCGCCGTCAGCGCGGCCCGGTCCCGGCTCCGCACGCTGCTCGTCGACGCCGACCCCCTCGGCGGCGGTCTCGACCTGGTGCTCGGCTGGGAGCAGCTCGACGGGTTGCGCTGGCCCGAGCTGGCCGGCACGGACGGGCGGGTCGACCCGCCGTCGCTGATCCGCGCGCTGCCCAGCCGGGGCGACCTGGTGGTGCTCTCCTGGGACCGGGGCGACCTGCGGCACCTGCCGGCCGAGGCGATGGCCGCCACCGTCGACGCCGGCCGGCGCGGGCGGGACCTGGTCGTGCTCGACCTGCCCCGGCACCTCGACGACGCGGCGGTGGTCGCGCTCCAGGCCGCCGACCGGGCGCTGCTCGTCGTACCGGCCGAGCTGCGGGCGGCGGCCGCCGCGGCCCGGGTCGCCGCCGTCGCCGCGCCGCACTGCGTCGACCTGTCGGTCATCGTGCGCGGTCCGGCGCCCGGTCGGCTGCGCGCGGCCGAGGTGTCCCGGGCGCTGGGGCTGCCGCTCGCCGGCACGCTGCGACCCGAGCCCGGGCTGTGCCGTGGGCTGGAGCGGGGCGAGGCGCCGGGCGCGAGTGGGAAGGGGCCGCTCGCCGCGCTGTGCCAGCGGCTCGTGGACGAGATGATCGGGTCGTCCGCCGCGGGTGCGGCGTGACCGCGCCCGCCGGCCCGGGGGAACTGGCCGCGCGGGTCCGGCACCGGTTCGCCGCCGAGGCCACCCCGGTCACGCCCGCGGCGATCGTCTCCGCGGTTCGCGCCGAACCGGCGACGGCGGTGCTCGGCGACACCACGCTGCTGCGGATCGCCGACCGGGTGCACGACGACCTGGTCGGCGCCGGGCCACTGGCGCCGCTGCTCGCCGACCCGCAGGTCACCGACGTACTGGTGAACGGGGTGCGGGTCTGGGTCGACAGGGGACGGGGACTACAGCAGGTCGCGGTGCCGCTGGGCACGCTCGACGACGTACGCCGGTTGGCGCAGCGCCTCACTTCGGCGGCCGGTCGCCGGCTCGACGACGCCTCGCCGTACGCCGACGCGCGGTTGCCCGACGGCACCCGGCTGCACGCGGTGCTGCCTCCGGTGGCGACCGACGGGCCCTACCTGTCGCTGCGTACCTTCCGGCAGCGGCCGTTCACCCTCGACGAACTCGTCGAGCGGGGCACAGTGCCCCGGCCGGTCGCCCCGCTGCTCGCCGCACTCGTGGCGGGCCGCCTCGCGTACCTGGTCAGCGGCGGCACCGGATCCGGCAAGACGACGCTGCTGAACACGCTGCTCGGACTCGTGCCCGGCACCGAGCGGATCGTGCTGGTGGAGGACGCCGCCGAGCTGCGCCCGGTGCACCCGCACGTGATCGGCCTGCAGGCTCGGACGGCGAACGTCGAGGGTGCCGGTGCCGTCGGGCTCGGTGACCTGGTCCGGCAGGCGCTGCGGATGCGGCCCGACCGGCTGGTGGTGGGCGAGTGCCGGGGCGCCGAGGTGGTCGACCTGCTGGCCGCGTTGAACACCGGCCACGACGGCGGGGCGTGGACGCTGCACGCGAACGCCCCGGCCGACGTTCCGGCCCGGCTGGAGGCGCTGGGGATGCTCGGCGGCCTGCCCCGGCTCGCGCTGCACGCCCAGGTCGCCGCCGCGTTGCAGGTAGTCCTGCAGCTCCGCCGCACCGGCGAGGGACGCGTCCTGGACTCCATCGGCCTGCTGCTGCCCGACGGGCCCGACCGGGTGGTGAGAGTGGTGCCGGCCTGGGTGCGAGGCAGAGGTCTCGGTCCGGCGGCCCGGGCGCTCGCCGACCTGGTGCGCGAGCGGGGAACGCCGGTGCCCCCGATCCTCCAGGCGGCGTGGCCCACCCCGGCGGAACCGTCGTGACCGGCCACCTCTGGCCTGCGGTGCTGCTCCTGGCCGCCGCGGCGGTAGCCGTGGCCTGGCCGGTACGAACCGGTCGCGCCCGGCGGCTGGCGGTCCTGGGCGAGGCGGGTACCCCGGCCGAGCCGGCGAAGGGCGCGCGTGCAGCATCCCCGGAACCGCCGCGGCGGCCGCTTGACTCCGGGCCGACGGCGTCCGCCCGTCCGCCCGGCCGGGGCCGGGAACGACGTCGACCCGGAGCCGGGCATCAGACACGGCGATGGTCCGACCTCGGGTCGGCAGCGGCGTCCGGCTCGTCGGCGTCGGTTCCCGGATTGGCGGGGCGGATCCGGAGGTGGGCCGGACTCGGCGCGCCCGCCGCGTCAGCGCCTCCCGTCGAACACGTCTCGCCTACCACTCCCGCCCTGTCCGCCGGACGCGTGCTGCCGGTGGCGGCGCTGTGTGGCGCCGTGACCGGGGCGCTGCTCGGTGGCCCGGTGGCAGCCGTGGTGCTCGCCGCCTATGGCGTGCTCGGGGCCCGGGCGGTGCTGCGCCGGCGTACCCACCGGACGGCCGCCCTCGCGCACCGCCGCGATCTCGACCGGCTCGCCGCCGTCGCCGCCGACCTGCGGGCCGGGCTACCCGCCGACGGCGGTGTCGACGACGGCCCGGGACGCGTCGCGCGGCTGGCCCGAGCCGCCGGAAGGCTGGCTGACCGGACCGGCGCGCCGCTGGCCGATCTGCTGGAACGGATCGAGGCCGACGCCCGCGCCGCCGACCGGGGACTTGCCGCTGCCGCCGCCCAGGCCGCGGGGGCGCGGGCGACCGCCTGGCTGCTCGCCGGGTTGCCGCTCGGCGGGATCGGGCTCGGCTACGGCATCGGGGTGGACCCGGTGGCGGTGCTCCTGCACACGCCGGTGGGTGCGGGTAGCGCGGTGGCGGCAGTCGTGTTGCAGGTCGGCGGGTTGCTCTGGGCCGAGCGGCTCGGCGTCACGCCCGGGCGGGCCGCCTGATGTCGCGCCAGGTACTGGCCGCCGTCTGCCTCGGCGGCGCCGCGTCGCTCCTGGTCGTCGCCGGTCCGGTCGTCCGTCCGGTACGGCGGCTGCGCCGGCTCGCCCCGGCACCGCCGCCGACTCGCCCGGCGTGGTGGCCGGACCGGGTACGCCTCGGCGCAGCGCTGGCCGGGATCGCCGTGGCCGTGGTCGTCGGCGGGGTGACGGGCGTGGTCCTCGGGCTGCTGGCCGGTGTCGTCGCCGACCGTCTGCTGCGCCGGATCGAGCCGCGCGCCGCCCGGGAACGGCGACTGCGGGAGACCGCCGACCTGCCGCTGGCCGCTGACCTGCTGGCCGCCGCGCTGCGGGCGGGCGCACCGGTCGACCGCTCGGTGCTGGCCGTCGCCGAGGCGCTCGACGGGCCACTCGCGGACCGGCTCGGCCGGGTCGGCCGCACGCTCCGGCTCGGTGGCGGCCCCGGCGAGGCGTGGGCGCACCTGGACGGCGTCGCCGGTGCCGAACCCGTGGTCGCGGCGGCCGTCCGCTCGTCGAACAGCGGCGCCGCCCTGGCCCGCGCGCTGACCAGGCTGGCCGACGACCTGCGTGCCGAACGGTCGACCGCGGCCGAGGCGGCGGCCCGTCGCGCGGGTGTGCTCATCGTGCTGCCGCTCGGGCTGTGCTTCCTGCCCGCCTTCATTCTCGCCGGTCTGGTGCCGGTGATCGTCGCCGTTCTCGGCGACGTGCTGTGAACCATCGAGAAGGGACGTACGACATGCGCAAGCTCCTCACCCGCCTGCGAGGTGACGCGGGTATGAACACCGCCGAGTACGCGGTGGGCACCCTCGCGGCGGTCGCCTTCGCCGGGATCCTGCTGAAGGTGCTGACCTCCGGCAACGTGCAGTCCGCGCTGACCGCCGTCATCGACCGGGCCCTGAAGTGATCGGGCGCCGGCGGGCCGGCCGTGGTGGCCGGTCGCCCCATCCGCTCGACGTGTCGACCGAGTCCGCCCGGGACACCGCCGGCCGCCGGGCCGGGGCGGTGTGGCGCGGGTGGCGCTCGCGGGTCGCGTGCGAGCGGGGCTCGTTCACCGCCGAGTTGGCGGCCGGCCTGCCGGCGCTCATGCTGCTCCTCGTCGCCGGGTTGACTGCGGTGAACGCGGTGGGTACCCGGGTCGCGTGCGTCGACGCGGCCCGGGAGGCGGCTCTCGCCGCAGCCCGGGGCGAGTCCGGCGCGGTCGCCGGAACCCGGTACGCCCCGGACGGCGCCGAAGTGGCCGTGACGGTGGCCGGTGATCGGGTCACGGCGACGGTCCGGGCACCGGTCCGGACGTTCGGTACGCGGCTGCCCCGGCTGGTCGTGTCGGCGGAGGCGGTGGCCGCCGTGGAACCCGGCGCGCCGGGCCCGGTGCCGTGAGTCCCAGCAGTGCCGGGGCCGACTCCTCGTTCCGCCGGCTCGCCGTGGAAGGGCCAGCCAACACGAGCAGGCTCAGAACAAGCAGGCTCAGAACAAGCAGGCTCAGAACGAGCGGGCCCGGGACGACCACATCCCGGGTGGACGGGACCGTGGGGAGCGGAGAGCGCGGGGAGCCCGTTGGTGGGGCGCCCTCGGCCGACCGGGGCGGGGCCACGGTCTGCCTGCTCGCGATCGGACTGGTGTTCGTGCTGGTCGGGGTGTTCGGCGCCGCGGTCGGGGCGGCCCGGTGCGCGCGGCATCAGGCCCGCAACGCGGCGGACTTCGGTGCGCTGGCCGGTGCCGGTCGGGTACTCGACGGCGTGGACGCCGCCTGCGCTCGCGCGGCCGACCTGGTCTCGGTCAACGGCGGCCGGATGACCGGGTGCCGGGTCGACGGACTGGACCTGATCGTCACGGCGCGGGTACGCGTCGCGCCGCTGCCGGGACTGACCCGGGACGCCACCGCGACGTCCCGGGCCGGCCCGGCCCGGTCCTGACACGCGAAAACCGCGCCTGAGCCGAAAACCGCGCCTGAGCCGAAAACCGCGCCTGAGCCGAGAGTCGGGCCAGGCCGAGAGCCGGGCCAGGTCAGCGGGACTGGAGGGCGTCCAGTCCGACCGCCATGGCGATCACCAGCCGGCGGTCGATCTGCGGGTGCTGGATCTCCACCGAGTACCGGTCCCGCAGGCCCCACTTGCGGTCGACCGAGAACACCGGCTGGCCGCCGGCCATGAAGTCGAAGTGGTACGGCAGCCAGGAGAGCGAGTCGACGAACCGGCGCAGCAGCGCCACCGGCAGGCTGCGCTCCTGCCCGGTGGCAGGCGGCAGGCCGGGCTGCTCGACGTGCCACGTCGAGCGCAGCAGCGACTGGGCGAAGTCCTTGCGGAACAGCCCGATGGGGTTGCCCGCATGATCGGTCACGTCGTAGGTGGCACCGAGGTCGAGCCGCTGACGGGCCTTGAAGCCGAGGAGGGGGTACTGCTTGGAGTCATCGGTGTAGATGGTCACCTGCTCCTTGAAGGCGAGCCGCTTCTGCTGCGCGAACGCGAGCAGCCCGCCTTCGGAGCCGTCGGGCGCGACCGAGTGCACCTCGTACTGGTTGACCATCATCCGCAGCCGCTGACGGATGATGAACCGGTGCTGGGCCTGCAGGTTGTCGGGCGACATGGGATCTCCTTCGAGGGGTCGCCGGAGTCTTGCACAGCAGACCGACCACCGCTCACCCGATCGCACCCACACACCACGCCGCCGGCACACCGGGCGAGGCGCAAGGTCAGCGAGGTCAACGACCGCCGTCGACCGTGGCCTTCATCGCCCAGCTGTTCAGCACCTGATGGATACCGCGCAGGCGCTCGTTGATCTGCTCCAGCCGTTCCGCCTGGGCGAGCGTGGCCATCGCGGTGCCCAGCGCTATCTGCTGGTCGGGCGTGAGGTTCTCCTGGTCGATGGTATAGAGCAGCTCGACGGTCTCGGCGATCGTGTCGGCCACGGCGGCACCTCCGGCGGGACGGGTCTCGGGTCACCTGTGCGCTACCGGAAATGATGCATGGAAGCGCTCCCATACATCAATGCCCCGACGGCCCTACCCTCATGCACCCGTCCCACAAACCAGACACCCCGGCCTCTGGAAGGCCGTCCGAGCCAGCTTGATCGACACCAGTTCGGGGAAGTGGCGGGGTCCAACACCCGCCGATACCGCAACCTCCCCGAACTGGCGGACGGGCAGGCCACCCACCCGGCCTGGTCACGCGGGTGGGCCACCGGCTGGCTGGGCCGGGCGGGCCACCCGGTCGCCCTGCCGGGGCAACACCTCGCCTCGCCCCGGGTCGACGCCCGCTTCCGGGTCGACGCCCGCCTCCGGGCCGGTGACAGTGGCGAGGTTGGTCAGCACCACGTCGAGGACCTGCACCGCCTCCGCCTTGGCCAGCGGGTTGTTGCCGTTGCCGCACTTCGGGGACTGGACGCACGACGGGCACCCGGTCTCGCACCCGCACTCGGCGATCGCATCCCGGGTGGCGCGCAGCCAGGCGGCGGCGGTGCCGTACGCCCGCTCGGCGAAACCCGCGCCGCCGGGGTGACCGTCGTAGACGAAGACGGTGGGCGCCTCGGTGTCCGGGTGCAGGGCGGTGGACAGCCCACCGATGTCCCACCTGTCGCACGTCGCCATCAGCGGCAGCAGACCGATGGCGGCGTGCTCGGCGGCGTGCAGCGCGCCCGGCACGTCCGCCGCCTCGACACCGGCGGCGGTCAGCGACTCGGGGGAGAGCGTGAACCACACCGCGACGGTGCGCAACTCCCGGGCGGGCAGGTCGAGCGGCCGGGTGTCGATCACCTCGCCGGTGGCGATGCGCCGCCGCTGGTAAGACACCACCTGGCTGGTCACGTCCACCTCGCCGAGGAACAGGCCGACCGGCCCGGCGTCCACGTACGAGCGGACCGACACCACCGACAGCGAGGTCACGTCGCGGGCGTGGGTGGACCAGTCCGGCTCCTCGGCGTGCACCAGCGCGCACCCGTCGGCCAGGTCGAGCGAGTCGACCACGTACGAGACGCCCTGGTGCAGGTAGACCGCGCCGGTGTGCAGCAGGAAGTGCGCCGACCCGCCGTCGACGGTGCCGAGCAGGCGGCCGGTGGACACCTCCACCACGCACACCGGGGCGCCGCCCTCGCCGCGCAGGTCGACCTCGGGGCGTTCCCGGTGCCGCCAGTACCAGCCGGTGGGCCGCTGCCGCAGCGCCCCCGCCTCGACCAGCGAGTCCACCGCCTCCTTCGCACCCTCGCCGAACAGGTCCAGGTCGGCCGGGGTGAGCGGGGACTCGTGGGCGGCGCAGGCGAGTTGCGGCGCGAGCACGTACGGGTTGGCCGGGTCGAGCACCGTCGCCTCGACCGGCCGCCCGAACAGTGCCTCCGGGTGGTGCACCAGGTAGGTGTCGAGCGGGTCGTCCCGCGCCACCAGCACGGCGAGTGCCTCGTCGCCGGAGCGCCCGGCCCGCCCGGCCTGCTGCCACAGCGACGCGCGGGTGCCGGGCCAGCCGCAGATCAGCACCGCGTCCAGCCCGACCAGGTCGACGCCGAGTTCGAGGGCGTTCGTGGAGGCGAGGCCGAGCAGGTCGCCGTGCAGCAGCGCCCGTTCCAGCTCGCGGCGCTCCTCGCGCAGGTAGCCGGCCCGGTAGGCGGCCACCCGGTCGCCCAGCCCGGGCACCGCCTCGTCGAGCGACCGCCGGGCGTTCGCGGCGACCACCTCGGCGCCCCGGCGGGACCGTACGAACGCGAGCGTGCGTACCCCCTCGACCACGCTGTCGGCGAGCAGGTCGGCGGTCTCCCGCAGCGCCGAGCGCCGGACCTGGACGAGGTCGGCGTCGACTGACGAATCGGTGGGCGGCAGCAGCGGCGGCTCCCAGAGCGCGAACGTCACCCCGCCGCGCGGCGACGTGTCCTCGGTGACGGCGGTGACGGGCAGGCCGGTGAGCCGCCCGGCCGCCGCCGCCGGGTCACCCGACGTGGCGGAGGCCAGGAGGAAGGTCGGGGTGCCGCGCGAGCCTGCGAGCGCCTGACCGGGGGTACGCCCGAAGCGCGCGCACTGCCGCCGCAACCGCCGCAGTACGTGCGCGACGTGTGAGCCGAAGACGCCCCGGTAGGTGTGGCACTCGTCGACCACCACGTACGCGAGCCGTCGCAGGAACCCGGACCAGTGGGCGTGCCCGGGAAGGATGCCGTGGTGCAGCATGTCCGGGTTGGTCAGCACGAACCGGGAGTGCCGGCGGATCCACTCCCGCTCGGCGCGCGGAGTGTCCCCGTCGTAGGTGGCGGGGCGTACCCCGTCGAGTTCGAGACCGGCGACGGCGCGGAGCTGGTCGGCGGCGAGCGCCTTGGTCGGCGCCAGGTAGAGGACCGTGGCGCGCGGGTCGGCGAGCAGCGTGCTCAGTGCGGGAAGCTGGTACGCCAGGGACTTGCCGGACGCCGTGCCGGTGGCGACCACCACGTGCCGGCCCGCGTACGCCAGCTCGGCGGCCTCGGCCTGGTGCCGCCACGGGGCGGTGACGCCGCGCCGCGCGAACGCCGCCCGCAGTTCCTCCGGCGCCCAGCCGGGCCACCCGACCGGCTCGCCGGCGCGGGCCGGGACGCGTTCGACGTGGGTGACCGGGTCGGTGGGGTGACGCAGCCGCAACCGGCGCAGCAGCTCGCCCGGCGCACGCCGCGGGCCGGGGCTGTGGTCGGTCACGTCCTGCACTCTCGCACTGGTGTTCGGAATTGGGAACCGCAGGGTGGGGGTATGGGGGAGGGCGTGGCCGGTGACCCGAGAGGGCCGCACGGGGGGATGGTTAGATGCCCAGGAGAGTTTACCGAGGAGGGACCGATGGAGCTGTCGCTGGCGACCCGCGCCGTGGGGGAGCACACGGTGCTCGAGGTCGGTGGTGAGGTGGATGTCTACACCGCCCCCCGCCTGCGGGAACGGCTCCTGGAGTTGATCGACGGCGGGGCCCGCCACGTGGTGGTCGACCTCGGCCGGGTGGACTTCCTCGACTCGACCGGGCTGGGTGTGCTCGTCGGCGCGCTCAAGCGGCTGCGCTCGGCCGGTGGCTCGTTCGCGCTGGTCTGCGACAAGGAACCGCTGCTCAAGATCTTCCGGATCACCGCCCTGGACCAGGTCTTCCCATTGCATCCGACGGTCGACGCGGCCATCGCCGCCGACTCCACCGGCGCGTGATGGCGACCGTCAAGCTGTCCTTCTCTCCGGCCCCGGTGCACGTGCGCACCGCCCGCCTGGTCGGCGTCGCGGTGGCCCGGCGGGCCGGCGTACGCGAGGACCTGCTGGACGAGGTGCGTCTGGCCATCGGTGAGGCGTGCACCCGGGCGGTGGCGCTCCACCGGCAGTACGGCCTGGCCGACCCGGTGTACGTGGAGATGTCCGACGGCGGCGGCTACACGGTCCGGGTGGTGGACCGGGCCCCGATCGAGGCGGGTCTCGGCCTGGCCGCGCTCGGCCCGGACGAGCTGGCCAAGGAGTCGCTCAGCGAGGACGCGCTCACCACCGGCGTGGGCTTCGCGCTGCTCGCCGGGTTCGTGGAGGACCTCCAGGTCCGCCCGGTCGAGGACGGCGTCGGCACCGAGGTACGGATGTCCTGGCCGGCCGGCCGCGCCTGACCCGATTCGCACACGCAGGCCGCGTTCCCCGAGAGGGGAGCGCGGCCTCGTCGTATTGGCCGCGCCATATATCAGATTTCTTCGCATAACACAGTTACGAAGATCATCGAGACACGGTGCCCCCTCGGTGTGACCTCCGCCACGCCGGAGGGCTACAGTACGCGGGTTGTCAGCAAGTGATCCCATCCCGTAGCCAGCGGGAACGGGAGTTCATCGCTGGTCCGCCGGGGTGGGTTGGCGCGCGCTTGCGAGTCCGCATCCAGGCGTCGGCCCGTGCGTCTCCACAGGTCGGCGCGAGTTGTTCGGTACAGGAGGACATAGATGTCCGGGACCTTGGCCGCCGACGGCGGCGCACTGTCCCTTACCGGAGCCAACGTGACGTACGTCGTCATCGCCGCGGTCATCGCGCTGGTGGCGCTCGTCTTCGCGGCCGCCCTCACCAGGGCGGTCCTGGCGGCCGGTAAGGGAACCACAAACATGCAGGAGATCTCCGGCGCGGTGCAGGAGGGCGCGTCGGCGTACCTGCTGCGGCAGTTCCGCACGCTGGCGATCTTCGTGGTGATCGCCGTCGTGCTGCTGTTCCTGCTGCCGGTGCACGACACCGACGGCAACGAAACGCTGGTGAAGCTCGGCCGCTCGGCGTTCTTCGTGGTGGGTGCGCTGTTCAGCGCGTTCATCGGCGGCGCCGGCATGTGGCTGGCCACCCGCGCGAACCTGCGGGTGGCGGCGGCCGCGCGGGAGCGGGAAGGCGGGCGCGAGGGCGCCATGAAGATCGCCTTCCGCACCGGCGGCGTGGTCGGCTTCCTCACCGTCGGCCTCGGCCTGTTCGGTGCGGCGCTGGTCGTGCTGATCTTCCGGGGTGACGCACCGACCGTGCTGGAGGGCTTCGGCTTCGGCGCCGCGCTGCTCGCCATGTTCATGCGGGTCGGCGGCGGCATCTTCACCAAGGCCGCCGACGTCGGCGCCGACCTGGTCGGCAAGGTCGAGCAGGGCATCCCGGAGGACGACCCGCGCAACGCCGCCACCATCGCCGACAACGTGGGCGACAACGTCGGCGACTGCGCCGGCATGGCCGCCGACCTGTTCGAGTCGTACGCGGTCACGCTCGTCGCGGCGCTGATCCTCGGCCGGGCCGCGTTCGGCGAGACCGGCCTGGTCTTCCCGCTGATCATCTCCACCATCGGCGTGCTCGTCGCGATCGTCGGCGTGTTCATCACCCGGCTGCGCACCAGCGACCGCAACGGCCTGACCGCCATCAACCGGGCCTTCTACCTGTCCGCGCTGCTCGCCGCGGTGCTCGTCGCGATCGCCGCGTTCGCGTACCTGCCGGCCACGTTCGCCGAGCTGGAGGGCGGGCTGACCGACGTCGACCGCAACCCGCGGCTGGTGGCCATCGGCGCGGTGGTGATCGGTATCGTGCTGGCCGCCGCGATCCAGGCGCTGACCGGCTATTTCACCGAGACCAACCGGCGCCCGGTGCAGGACATCGGCAAGAGCTCGCAGACCGGCGCGGCCACCGTCATCCTCGCCGGCATCAGCGTCGGCCTGGAGTCGGCCGTCTACTCGGCGCTGCTGATCGGCGCCGGCGTCTTCGGCGCGTTCCTGCTCGGCGGCAGCTCGATCACGCTGTCGCTGTTCGCCGTCGCGCTGGCCGGTACCGGCCTGCTCACCACCGTCGGCGTCATCGTCGCGATGGACACGTTCGGCCCGATCTCCGACAACGCGCAGGGCGTGGCCGAGATGTCCGGCGACATCGACGAGCACGGCGCGCGGACGCTCACCGAGCTGGACGCCGTCGGCAACACCACCAAGGCGATCACCAAGGGCATCGCGATCGCCACCGCGGTGCTGGCCGCGACCGCGCTGTTCGGCTCGTACACCGACACGCTGCGCTCCGCCTACGAGGACGCGGGAGTGAACGACGTGGGCAGCGAGATCCTCAACTCGCTGAACGTGTCGAACCCGCGCAACCTGGTCGGCCTGATCATCGGCGCCGCAGTGGTCTTCCTCTTCTCCGGCCTGGCCATCAACGCGGTCTCCCGCTCGGCCGGTGCCGTGGTGATGGAGGTACGCCGGCAGTTCCGCGAGATGCCGGGCATCATGGACCGCACCCAGCGGCCCGAGTACGGCAAGGTCGTGGACATCTGCACCCGGGACGCGCAGCGCGAGCTGATGACCCCCGGCCTGCTGGCCATCCTGGCCCCGATCGCTGTCGGCTTCGGCCTCGGCCCCGGCGCGCTGGCGGCGTATCTGGCCGGGGCGATCGGCGCGGGCACGCTGATGGCGGTGTTCCTGGCCAACTCCGGTGGCGCCTGGGACAACGCCAAGAAGCTGGTGGAGGACGGCGCGTACGGCGGCAAGGGCTCCGACGCGCACGCCGCCACCGTCATCGGCGACACCGTCGGCGACCCGTTCAAGGACACCGCCGGCCCGGCGATCAACCCGCTGCTCAAGGTGATGAACCTGGTCTCGCTGCTGATCGCCCCGGCCGTGGTGGCCTGGAGCGTGGGCGACGACAAGAACCCGGCGCTGCGCATCACGATCGCCGTGGTCGCCGCGCTGATCATCGCGGCGGCGGTGGTGTTCAGCAAGCGCAAGGGCGTGGCGATGACCGACGAGGACAGCGACGCCGGCACCCCGGACCAGCGTCCGGAGACGGTGAACGCCTGATCGCACGCGACGGTTCCCGGCCGGCCCCGGCCGGCCGGGAACCCGGTGCCCGGCAAACCTGACCGGTGGCGGTTCCGCCCGGAGGTCGTACGCTGCTTCGCATGCGTACGCGCCGGGCGGCAACCGCCGGAAAGCTCACGGTGGTCCTGGCCACGCTGGTCCTCGTGGTCACCGGGTGCGGTGGCGGTCCCAGCCCTCGGGTCTGGGCCGCGTCGGTGTGCCAGGCGCTCACCCCGTGGCGCGCGGAGATCTCGAAGCTGACCAGTAGCACCCAGCAGCAGATGACCGCGCAGACGACTCCGCCGCAGGCCAAGGAGAACCTGGTCCGGCTCTTCGCCGGCGCCGAGCAGGCCAGCGAGACGGCCCGGCGCAAGGTCGAGGAGGCGGGCGTGCCCGAGGCCGAACGCGGCGCCGAGGTGTCCGCCGGGTTCCTCGGGTCGCTGAGCAAGATGCGCGACGCGTACGGCCGGGCCCGGGGCGCCATCGACCGGCTCGACACCGCCCAGGCCGGGCCGTTCTACGACGGCGTGCGCGCCGCCGTGGACACGCTCAACAAGGAGTACGACGCGAGCGCGCTGGACACCAGCAAGCTCAACTCGACCGAGCTGAAAGAGGCCTTCGACGAGGTCCCGGAGTGTCGCTGACCCCTCCCACCCCGAACCCCGCCCGCCAGCCCTCACTGTTCTCCACCGAGGCGGCCGATCCGGCCCTGGCGGATCTCGCCGGCCTGCTCGCCGGGCCGGGTGAGGTGGGGCGGATGGGCGGCACGGCCCGGATCTCCGTGGTGGTCGACGCCGCCTGGCGGGTGCACGTGCTGGTGGCCGAACTGGGTGCCCGGGGCGTGCCGGCGAGCTGGGAGCCGACCGAGGACGGGCGGCACCGGGTGCGCACCGCGTACACGAGCATGCTGGCGCCGCTCGCGCGGGCCTGGCTGCGCGGCGGTGTGAAGCGGCCGCCGGCCCGCTTCTACCTGGACGGACGGCGGCTGCGGCTCTGGGCGGCCGCGGCCGGCACGGCCGAGCCGGCCGGGTTCCGGCTGCGGCTCGGACCGGCCGACGAGCCGTCCTGGCCGGTGGTCCGCGCCGCGCTGGCGGCGGTCGGCCTGCCGGCCGCGTTCGTGGAGCCGGACGAGGGCGGACCCGCGTTCCGGATCGGCGGGCGGCGCATGTCGCGGCTCGCCGAACTGGTGGGGGAACGGCCGGCCACGGCGCCGGCGGCGGAGTGGCCGGGCTCGCCCGGCTGACCGCCGGGTGTCCGAAGCCGGACACCCGGCGACGGCTCCGCCGGGTGTACGCGATCGTCACAGTGACCCGCCTGTCGCCCTACCCACGGTGTACCGTGACGCCGTCCGGCAGGGTGCGGCCGGCGGTCGCCGGGAGGGCGGCCCGTTTGCCGCCCACGAAACCCGGAACGCGGACGGCGCGTTACGTTGGACATCCGGACCGCCTCTGGTCCGGGTGGCGCAACAGGGCCCGAAGCGGGCATGGCGTAGGAGTGAGGTCGGGGAGAGACGTGCCGAGCAACGCTGGAACCACCCGTCTGGTCATCGTCGAGTCACCGGCGAAGGCCAAGACGATCTCGGGCTACCTCGGCCCGGGGTACGTCGTGGAGGCCAGCTTCGGCCACGTCCGGGACCTGCCCCGCAACGCCGCCGACGTCCCGGCGAAGTACAAGGGTGAGCCGTGGGCGCGCCTCGGCGTCGACGTCGACAACGGCTTCCACGCCCTCTACGTGGTGTCGCCCGACCGTAAGCAGCAGATCAGTAAGCTGGTGAAGCTGGCCAAGGAGGTCGACGAGATCTTCCTGGCGACGGATGAGGACCGCGAGGGCGAGGCCATCGCCTGGCACCTGGTGGAGACGCTCAAGCCCAAGGTGCCGGTCAAGCGGATGGTCTTCCACGAGATCACCAAGCCGGCCATCCAGGCCGCCGTGGCGAACCCCCGGGAGATCGACCGCGACCTGGTCGACGCCCAGGAGGCGCGGCGCATCCTCGACCGCCTCTACGGCTACGAGGTCTCGCCGGTGCTGTGGAAGAAGGTCATGCCGAAGCTGTCGGCGGGCCGGGTGCAGTCCGTGGCGACGCGGATCGTGGTCGAGCGGGAGCGCCAGCGGATGGCGTTCCGCACCGCCGAGTACTGGGACATCCTGGCCACGCTCGCCGTGGCGAAGCCGGGCGAGGGCCCGCGCACGTTCAACGCCACGCTCGTCGCGCTCAACGGTGACCGGATCGCCACCGGCAAGGACTTCGAGCCGACCACTGGTCGTGTTCGCGCCGGTGCGGGTGTCGTCCACCTGGACGAGGGCGGGGCCCGGGGGCTCGCCGCCCGCCTGGCCGACCGGCCGTTCACCGTCACCCGGGTCGAGGAGAAGCCCTACCGCCGCCGCCCGTACGCGCCGTTCATCACCTCCACGCTCCAGCAGGAGGCGGCCCGCAAGATGCGGTTCTCGTCGCAGCAGACGATGCGCACCGCGCAGCGCCTGTACGAGAACGGCTACATCACCTACATGCGTACCGACTCGGTGAACCTGTCCGAGACGGCCATCGCGGCGGCCCGCCGGCAGATCGTCGAGCTGTACGGCGAGCGCAGCGTGCCGCCGGAGCCGCGCCGCTACACCGGCAAGGTGAAGAACGCGCAGGAGGCACACGAGGCGATCCGCCCCGCGGGCGACAACTTCCGCACCCCGGGCGAGGTGGCCAAGGAGCTGTCCGCCGAGGAGTTCAAGCTCTACGAGCTGATCTGGCGGCGCACCATCGCCTCGCAGATGACCGACGCGGTCGGCTCCAGCGTGTCGGTGCGCATCCGCGCCGTCTCCTCCGCCCAGGAGGAGGCCGACTTCGGCGCGACCGGCAAGACCATCACCGACCCGGGCTTCCTGCGCGCGTACGTCGAGTCCAGCGACGACGAGAACGCCGAGGCCGAGGACGCCGAGCGGCGGCTGCCCACGCTGGTCAAGGACCAGCCGCTGACCGCAGACGAGCTGGCCGCGCAGGGCCACCACACCCAGCCGCCCGCCCGCTACACCGAGGCGTCGCTGGTCAAGGCCCTGGAGGAGCTGGGCATCGGCCGGCCCTCCACGTACGCGTCGATCATGCAGACGATCCAGGACCGCGGGTACGTGGTGAAGCGCGGCCAGGCCATGATCCCGTCGTTCCTGGCGTTCGCGGTGATCGGGCTGATGGAGCGGCACTACCCGCGCCTGATCGACTACGACTTCACCGCCAGCATGGAGAACGAGCTGGACGAGATCGCCGGTGGTGACCACGCCGCCGTCGACTTCCTCACCTCCTTCTACTTCGGCAGCACCAACGGCACCGGCGACCAGGCCATCGCGCACGCCGGTGGCCTGAAGAAGCTGGTCACCGAGAACCTCAGCGAGATCGACGCGCGCAGCGTCAACTCCATCCCGCTGTTCACCGACGACGAGGGCCGCGAGGTCGTCGTCCGGGTCGGCCGGTACGGGCCGTACCTCCAGCGGGCGCTGCCCGGCTCGGCCTCGGCCTCGGCCTCGGCCTCGCGTGAGGGTGAGGGTGAGGGCGAGGAGGGCGGCTCGCAGGGTGACCGGGCGCCGATCCCGGAGGGCCTGGCGCCGGACGAGCTGACCCCGGAGAAGGTGCACGAGCTGTTCCTCGGCGGCGGCGGTGAGCGCAAGCTCGGCGACGACCCGTCGACCGGCGAGCCGATCGTGCTCAAGTCCGGCCGGTTCGGCCCGTACGTCGCGAGCGGTGAGCGCAAGTCGTCGCTGCTGCGCTCGCAGACGCCGGACAGCCTCACCCTGGAGCAGGCGTTGCAGCTGCTGCGCCTGCCCCGGCTGATCGGCGTGGCCCCGGACGGCGCCGAGGTGGTCGCCAACAACGGCCGCTACGGCCCGTACGTCAAGCGCGGTGACGAGTTCCGCTCGCTGGACTCGGAAGACAAGATGTTCACCGTCACGCTGGACGAGGCGCTGGCCTTGCTCGCCGCCCCGAAGACGCGTCAGCGCCGGGCGGCCGCGCCGCCGCTGCGGGAGATGGGCAACGACCCGCTCACCGAGAAGCCGCTGGTGATCAAGGACGGGCGCTTCGGACCGTACGTGACGGACGGCGAGTTCAACGCGTCGCTGCGGCGCGGGCAGACGCCGGAGGAACTGACGCTGGAGCAGGCGTCGGAGATGCTGGCCGAGAAGCGCGCGAAGGGCCCGGCGCCGAAGAAGAAGGCCGCTCCGGCGAAGAAGACCACCGCGGCCAAGAAGACGACGGCCAAGAAGACCACGGCCGCGAAGAAGACCACGGCGGCCAAGAAGACGACGGCCAAGAAGGCCGCCCCCAAGAAGGCGACCTCAACCCCGAACGAGTGATCTTGGTACGGAGGCGCCCTTCCAGGGGCGGGTCCGTACCAAGATCTCAGCCCGGCCAGCCCGCGGATCGCAGGGCGGCACGCAACTGGGTCACGACTCGGGTGGGGTCGTTGCGGACGGCCCAGGCGGGGAAGCGGAGCACCCGGTCACCGGTGGCCCACACGTCGTTCTGCCGCTGCATGTCCGCCCAGGCGGTCCTCGGGTCGAGGTGCTGCCCGCCGTCGATCTCGACGTGCACACGCCACCGCTCGAACCAGACATCCAGGTAGCGCCGCCGCCCGGTGGCGTCCCGCCGCACGACCTGGAGGGACGGTTCGGGCAGCCCGGCCCGCCGGACGAGATCGAGGAAGTCGAGTTCGGCGAGGGAGTGGGCGCCGCCCGCCGCGTCGGTGGCAGTCGTCAGGATCAGGCGGCGGCGACGAGCCCGGGGAAGCCGTTCCAACACCCGGTGCAGGTCGTCGCCCCACACCAGGCGTTGCTGGAAGCCCGCCGCGACGACGGCACGTGCCTCCTCGTCGGTCGCCGCCCATTGCGCCGCGTCGACGAGCGAGCGGGCCGGCATGGTCCGGCGGGGCCGGCCGACCGCGAGCACGTCCTCCGACGGCAGCACTGTGGTGCGGTGGATCCGTACGCCAGGTGGCAGCGCCCGGGTCTGGTGCCGTGCCGGCAGCAGCAGATGCACCAGCCGGCTCTCGTAGCGCCTGAGTCCCCAGCACTGGGCCGCGGTGAGCCCGCCCAACGTCGCGGCCGGTCCAGCCGCCAGCACCGCGATCCAGCGTCGCTCATCCGGGCCGACGGGACCGTCGTGCGTGACGTAGACCCTGGGGTGCACCTGCCGCCAGCGCCCGCTGGCGATGCGGTGCCGGACCGCCTTCTCGGACAGGAACCGCCGAGCCTGCGCCGCACCCAGCACGCGCGCCTGATGGAAGAGCAACCAGCTCAGTTCGCCCGCGTCGTCCCCTGGCATCTCCACACCGGCAACCCCACCCGAACAGCGCCCGTCGTCGCTGTCCCTGTGGACAACCGCCGAGATCTTGGTACGGAAACGCCCCTCAAAGGGCGTCCTCGTACCAAGGTCTTCAGGCGCCCAGGACCTGGGTCACGTAGGGGTTCTGGAAGAGGTTATGGGGGTCCAGGCGGGTGCGGACGGACTGGAAGTCGGCGAATCTCGGGTAGGCCGCCGCCAGTGAGTCGGCGGTGCGCCAGTGCAGCTTGCCCCAGTGCGGGCGGCCGCCCAACTCCGCCGCCACCTCCTCGAACGCGCGGAAATAAGGCTCGTACGGCATGCCCACGTACTGGTGCACGGCGATGTACGCCGAGTCCCGCCCGTACGAGTGGGACAGCCAGATGTCGTCGGCGGCGGTGAACCGCACCTCGACCGGGAACAGCACCTTGAACGGCAACCGGTCCACGATCCGGCGCAGCTCGGCCAGCGCGGTCGGCAGCGCCTCGCGCGGCAGCCCGTACTCCATCTCTACGAAGCGGACCCGGCGCGGCGTGCAGAACACCCGGTCGGAGCGGCCGGTGTAGGTGCGTTCGGTGAGCGCGCGGGCGGAGACGGCGCTGATCGTGGGTGCGAGGGCGGGTACGGCGCGGCCGAGGCGGCAGGCGCCGGCGAAGACGGTGTTGGAGAGGAACTCGTCGTCCAGCCAGCCGCGCCAGCCGGGCAGTGGCTGATCGTCGGCGGGTACCCGGTCGTTGGTCTTGACCTGCACCCGGTCGGTGTACGGGAACCAGTAGAACTCGGCGTGGTCGTGCGCGTCGTAGAGGCCGGGCAGGTCGTCGAGCACCTCGGCGAGCGGGGCCGGGCGTTCGTGCGCGCGCAGCACGAAGGCGTCCACGCAGCGCAGCGTGACCTCGACCAGCACGCCGACCGCGCCGAGCCCGACCCGGGCGGCGTCGAACACGTCGCGGTTCTCCTCGGCCGAGCAGCGCAGCACCTCGCCGGTGCCGGTGACGAGCGTCAGCCCGGCCACGAAGGTGGACAGGCAGCCCAGTTTCGCGCCGGTGCCGTGGGTGCCGGTGGAGAGCGCACCGGCGATGGTCTGGGCGTCGATGTCGCCGAGGTTCGGCATCGCGAGGCCGTGCCCGGCGAGCAGTTCGTTGAGCGTGTGCAACGTCATCCCGGCCGGTACGGTGACCAGGCGGCGCGCCACATCGACTTCGACGTCCGTCTCCAGCGCGGCGAGGTCGATCCGGTGCCCGTCGGCGACGGCGGTGGCGGTGAAGGAGTGGCCGCTGCCGGTGGCCCGGATGGTCCGGCCCGCCGCCGCGGCCTGGCGCACCGCCTCGGCCACGTCGGAGACGCTATGCGGGCGCACGGTGAGGAGCGCGGTGCTGTGCTGGTTGCCGGCCCAGTTGGACCAGGTGGCGGTGGTACCGGTCATCGCGGCCACTCCTCGACATGAATATGAACTGAATTCATATCAGGAACGTTGTGCCTGGTAAATACCGCAATCGAGCCCGGCTCGTTGTACCGGTAGTCACAGACTCGTGACGTGCAGATATGTTCATCCGTCGAAGGGGGGTGGCGCCGAGTGTCCACACCAGCCGCCACGACCGGGCCGCTGCGTCGGGTACCGGTGCAGGGTCGAAGTGTCGCGCGGGTCCAGCGGATGCTGGACGCCTGCGCCGAGCTCGTCGACGAGGTGGGGTACGAAGGGCTGACCACTACCCTGCTCGCCGAGCGTGCCGAGGTGGCGATCGGGTCGGTCTACCAGTTCTTCCCGGACAAACGGGCGATCGTGCAGGCGCTGACGCTGCGCACCATGGAGTCCTACCTCCAGCGGCTCGACGAGCGGTTCTCCTCGGACGACCTGACCCACTGGTGGGACGGCGTCGACGCGGCGATCGACGAGTACATCTCGATGCACCGCACCGTCCCCGGCTTCCGTACCCTGCACTTCGGCGACGTGGTCGACCTGCACCTGCTGGACGACCAGCGGGACAACAACGGGGTCATCGCGGAGCAGCTCGCCCGCGTACTCACCGAGCGTTTCGGCCTGGCCGGTGTACCCGACCTGCGGTTCCACCTGGAGGTCGCGGTGGAGGCCGCCGATGCCCTGATCAAGCTGGCCTTCCGCCGCCGCACCGACGGCGACGAGCGGGTGCTGGTCGAGGCGAAGGCGCTCATCCGGGAGTACCTGCACCGGCAGGTGAACGCCCCCACGGAGGCCGTCCACCAGGGCTGAGCGGTACGCCGAGCGGCGGGTTCCCGGGTGCGCCGGGGCCCGCCGTCGTCACGTGGTGGGCGGAGCCGCGGGGCGGCTCAGAGGAAGGCGTGCCCCTCGCCCCGGTAGGTCGGCACGGTGGCGACCACCGCGTCCCCCTCGATCAGGTGCACCTCGTTGACGTGCTCGCACAGCTCGCCCGCCTTGGCGTGGCGGAACCACACCCGGTCGCCGACGCGCAGGTCGTCGGCGGCCTTCCCGGCCAGCGGGGTCTGCACCTCGCCGGCGCCCTCCGCGCCGAGCAGCTTCAGCCCGTGCGGCAGCCAGGGCCGCGGCAGCCGGCTGCTCGCCGCCTGGCCGGAGGCGATCCAGCCGCCGCCGAGCACCGTCGCCAGCCCGGGTGCCGGGCGACGGACCACCGAGCAGGCGAAGAACGCCGCCGGGGTCGGCCGCCAGGCACGGTACGCGTCGAACAGCGTCGGCCCGTACAGGCCGGAGCCCGCGGTGACCTCGGTGACCGCGGGGTCCGCGCTGGTGGCGGCCACGCTGCCGGTGCCGCCGCCGTTGACGAATTCCAGGTCGGCGTGCTCGCGTACCGCACCGACCGCAGCCGAGCGGCGCGCGAGCAGTTCCCGGTACGACCCGCGCTGCGCGACCCGGATCGCCGAGCCGAGCATCGCCTGTCCGGGCGGCGCGTCGCCGAGGCCGGCGATCTGTGCCTCGTACGACATCAGGCCGACCAGCCGGAAGCCCGGCCGGCCGGCGACGGCCGAGGCGAGCGCACCGGCCGCCGTGGCGCTGTGCACCGGGGAGCGGCGCACGCCGACGTGCACCCGGCCGCCCAGCGGGCGCCAGGAGGCGTCCAGGTCGAGGCAGATCCGCAGCGCGGGGCGGCGCGCGGGCGGGCAGACCGCGTCGATCAGGTCGAGCTGCCCGGTGTCGTCGACCATCAGCGTCACCGCGTCGGCGAGCGCCGGGTCGGCGGCCAGCTCGGCGAGGCCGCCCCGGTGGGCCGTCGGGTACGCCACGAGCACGTCGTCGCTGACCCCGGAGCGGACCAGCCACAGCGCCTCGGGCAGCGTGAAGGCCATCACGCCGTGCCAGCCGGGCCGCTTGAGCGCCCGGGTCAGCAGCTCGCGGACGCGTACCGACTTGCTCGCCACGCGCAGCGGCTTGCCGCCGGAGCGGCCGGCGAGCGCCTCGGCGTTGGTGTCGAACGCGGTGAGGTCGACCACGGCGTACGGCGGGTCGAGGTGAGCGGTCGCCCGGTCGAGACGCTCGCGAAGTTTGTCACGGTCGATGGCCACGTCTGCACGCTAACTGTCTGGACGGCAATGCGAAATACCCTCGCGTCTGTCCGGGCTGCGGGCGGTGGTCCCGGCGGCCTAGGCTCGGCGAGCAGGTGAATGTCGCGGGGGACGACCCTTCCTGCGCGACTAGAGTGTTCCACCGGGGATGCCCAGACCTGGGCCGGCACGTGGAGGTACGGCCATCGAAAGCCAGAACAACGGCGAGTCGCCCGGCGTGTCGTCGTCCGGGACAGCCGCCGACCACTCCGGCGTCGCCGCCATCCGCTCGGTGCTGCGCATCCGGCCGTTCCGCAGGCTGTGGATCGTGCTCAGCGCCGCCTCCTTCGGCGACTGGCTCGGCCTGCTCGCCACCGCGCTGTTCGCCGCCTCCCAGGTCTCCGGCAGCACCGCCCAGGGCGCCGCGTTCGGTGGCGTGACCGCGATCCGGCTGCTCCCGGCGCTGGTGCTCGGCCCGGTGGCCGGCGTGTTCGCCGACCGGTTCGACCGCCGGTGGACGATGGTCATCTGCGACCTGCTGCGCTTCGTGCTGTTCGCCTCGATCCCGCTGTACGCGCTCACCGGCGCCGCGGGCGGGCTGGTGGTCGGCTGGGCGCTGATCGCCACGTTCCTGATCGAGTCGATCACCCTGCTGTGGATCCCGGCCAAGGAGGCGGCGGTCCCCAACCTCATCCCGCGTACCCGGCTGGAGGCGGCCAACCAGCTCACGCTGATCACCACGTACGGCCTGACGCCGGTGGCCGCGGCCGTCGCGCTGGCCGTGCTGACCCGCGGCCTGCCCGGCGCGTTCGGCGGCGACCTGCCGAACTGGGCCGAGCCGGCCCAGCTCGCGCTCTGGTTCAACGCCCTCTCCCGCCTGGCCACCGCGCTCGTGGTGGCGATCGGGATCAAGGAGATCAGCCAAGCCCAGCGCGCCGAGGCGGAGCGCACCGAGCAGAGCATGTTCCGGCAGTTCTCCGAGGGATGGAAATACATCGGCCAGACCCCGCTGGTGCGTGGCCTGGTGCTGGGCATCTTCGGCGCGTTCGCCGGCGGCGGCATCGTGGTCGGCACGGGCAAGTTCTTCGCGAACTCGCTCGGCGCCGGCGATGCCGCGTTCTCGCTGCTCTTCGGCGCGATCTTCGTCGGCCTGGCGCTCGGCATCGGCCTCGGGCCGATGATCGTGCGGGACATGTCCCGCCGCCGCTGGTTCGGCATGAGCATCGTGCTCGCCAGCGCCTCCGTGCTGGTGCTCGCGTTCGCCATCCACCTGTCGATGGCCATCCTCGGCGCGATCCTGGTCGGCGCGGGCGCCGGCATGGCGTTCCTGGCCGGCACCACGCTGCTCGGTGGCGAGGTGGCCGACGAGGTGCGCGGCCGGGTCTTCGCGGTGGTGCAGATCGGCACCCGGCTGGTGCTGATCCTGGCCATCGCGCTCAGCAGCCTCCTGGTCGGCGTCGGCGGCTCCCGCCAGCTCACCATCGCCGACCTGGGCATCTCCATCTCCTCCACCCGCCTGCTGCTGCTCGCCGCCGGCGCAGCCGGCATCATCGCCGGAATCAGCGCGTTCGGCCAGATGGACGACAAGAAGGGCGTACCGGTCCTCGCCGACCTGTGGGGCTCGATCCGGGGCCGCCCGCTGATGCCGGCCGAACCGTTCGTCTCCAGCGGCCTGTTCGTGGTCTTCGAGGGCGGCGAGGGCGCCGGCAAGTCCACCCAGCTCGCCCAGCTCGCCGACCGGCTGCGCGCGCAGGGCCGCGACGTGGTGGTCACCCGCGAGCCGGGTGCCACGCCGGTCGGCGAACGGATCCGCTCCCTGGTGCTCGGCACCACTCCCGGCGAGGCGCCGTCGCCGCGCGCCGAGGCGCTGCTCTACGCCGCCGACCGGGCGCACCACGTGGCCACAGTCGTCCGCCCGGCGCTCGTACGCGGCGCTGTGGTGATCAGCGACCGGTACGTCGACTCGTCGCTCGCCTACCAGGGCGCCGGCCGGACGCTTCCGGTGGACGAGGTCTCCTGGCTCTCCTCCTGGGCCACCGGCGGCCTCAAGCCCGACCTGGTGGTGCTGCTCGACGTCGAGCCGCGTACCGGCCTGAGCCGGGTCGAGGACCGCGCCGAGGGCACCGACCGGCTGGAGGCCGAGTCGCTGACGTTCCACGAGCGGGTCCGGTACGCCTTCCTCGACCTCGCCGCCGGCGACCCGAAGCGCTACCTGGTGCTCGACGCGTCCCGCCCGATCGACGAGACCGCCGACGCGGTCGCCCGCCGGGTGGGCGAGCTGCTCGCCGATCCGGCCGGCATCGTGCACCCCCGTCCGGCGCAGGGCCCGGACACCTCGGTCCAGCCCGAGTTATCCGACGCGGAGCTGGTGACGATGGAGCAACCCCGACGATGACCGACGTCTTCGGCGATCTGGTCGGGCAGGACGAGGCGGTGGCCATGCTGCGGCGGGCCGCCGCCTCGGCCGCCGCCCTGCTGCGCGCGCCGGTGACGTCCCCCGCGGGCGGGTACGACGACCTCGACGCGCTCGCCGAGGAGCACGACGGCGACCCGGGTCCGGCGCCGGCCGATCCGGGCGCCGGCATGACCCACGCCTGGATCTTCACCGGGCCGCCCGGATCGGGCCGATCGGTGGCCGCCCGCGCGTTCGCCGCCGCCCTGGAGTGCGTGCACGGCACCGGGTGCGGCACCTGCCCCGGCTGCCACACCACGCTCACCGGCACCCACGCGGACGTCCGCCTCGTGGTGCCGGAGGGCCTGTCCATCGGCGTCAACGAGATGCGCGCGCTGGTGCTGCGGGCGGCCAGCGCGCCGTCCGGCGGCCGGTGGCAGATCGTGATCATCGAGGACGCCGACCGGCTCACCGAGGCCGCCGGCAACGCGCTGCTCAAGGCGATCGAGGAGCCGCCGCCGCGTACCGTCTTCCTGCTCTGCGCCCCGTCCACCCACCCGGACGACATCTCCGTGACCATCCGGTCGCGCTGCCGCGTCGTACCCCTGCGGCAGCCGCCCCCCGCAGCGGTGGCCGAGGTGCTGGTCCGCCGCGACGGGGTCGCGCCGGACGTGGCCGAGTGGGCCGCCGCGGCGGCGCAGGGGCACGT
>NZ_JBXUOV010000022.1:0-52149 GCF_057196585.1 Micromonospora sp. ATLC20 | reverse complement strand
GGCCGGTACGGAGAACGCGCGGTGCCGGCCCGGCTCGCCGCAGACGGCGCAGGCGGCGAGCGCCGGCGCCCAGCCGGCGAACGCCATGCCGCGCAGCAGGTACGCGTCGAGCACCAGCGTGGTGGCGTGCTCGCCGCGGGCGAGCGACTTCATCGCGCCGAGGGTGAGCTGGAACAGCCGCAGCGACGGTTCACGCTCGACCGGGGTGAGCCGCTCGGCGGTCTCGGCGATCGCGCTGGCCGCGGTGTAGCGGGGGTAGTCGCCGAGGAACCGCTTGCCGTACAGCTCGATCGCCTCGACCTGGCTGACGGTGTGCAGCGAGCTGCCCTGGTTGCCCTTGGGGTCACCGGCGAGCTGGAGGTCGACGTGCCCGAACGGTTCCAGCCGTGCGCCGAACCGGCTCGTGGTGCGCCGCACGCCCCGGGCCACCGCGCGCAACCGGCCGTGCCGGCGGGTGAACAGCGTGATGATGCGGTCGGACTCGCCCAGCTTCTGCACACGCAGCACCACCGCGTCGTCGCGGTAGAGCTGTCGGCGGTACCCGGCCATCAGGCCATTCTCCCTCCGGGTGCGATCTCAGGGTCGGCTCGGGGTGCACCGGCGGGCGATCCCCGATGTGCCGGGTGCCGGGCCGGACCTAGTGTGCTGGCCATGGCTTCGCTCCGCACCGCGGTGGCCGCGACCGCTGCCGCCACGCTCATCGTTCTCTCCGGGTGTGACACCCTCTCGTTCCGCCGGCTCGACTACGACCACACCGAGCGGACCAGGATCACGAAGATCACCGTGGACGACGACGGCGCCGGCGACGTCGTGGTGCGGGCCAACGGCCCCGCCGACCAGGTACGCGTCAAGCGCATGGTCCGCTACCAGGGCGACGAGCCGACCAGCCGGTACGAGATCAAGGGCGACGAACTCGTCCTGCCCACGGACTGCGGGCACCGGTGCAGCATCTCCTGGGAGGTGACCGCACCGCCCGGCGTGGTGATCCGCGGCGGCACCGGCTCGGGCAACGTCGACCTCACCGACGTGGGCACCGTCGAGTTCACGCTCAGCTCCGGCGACCTGACCATCAGGGGCGCCACCGGCGAGGTCCGCGCGTCCACCACGTCGGGCAACATCCGGGTCGTCGAGGCGGCCGCTCCGGTGCGGCTGCGGGCCCGCTCCGGCGACATCGAGGCCCGCCGGCTCGCCTCCGCCGTCGACGTGGAGACCACCTCCGGCAACATCGTCGTCGAGCTGGACCAGCCGGCTCCGGCCCGGGCGCACGCCACGAGCGGCGACGTCGACCTCGCCGTACCGGCCGGCCGCTACCGGGTCCGCGCCACCGCGACGTCCGGCGACACCGACGTACGCGTCACCGACGACCCGACCGCGTCGGTGACGCTCGAAGCGTCCGCCACCAGCGGCAACGTCACTGTCAGCACGCGCTGAGCGGGCCGCGCCCGGTGGTCGCTCAGTCGCCGCCGGGCGCGTCCCGCCGGGACGCCGGAACGCCGTCCCCCCGGCCGGAGTCCTCGGCCGGGCGGCGCGGGCCCGGCACCCGGGCGCCGACGCTCACCAGCGCGTCCTCCGCCCCGGCCGGGGCCGGGCTGGCCGGGGCGGCCGCCGCCCGGTCGGCCACGGTCCGCCGCGGCTTGCCGGGGACCAGTTCGGGGGTACGCCGGGCGGCCACGTCCTCGACCCAGCCGACCATGAGCGTCACCACGCCGACGAGCGCGAAGACCAGCCCCACCCGCAGCCACAGGCCCACCGGGTCGCGCGGCGACCAGCCGACCAGGCCGACGAGCGGGGTGAGGAGCACCACGAACGGCATGTGCCAGAGGTAGATGGTCAGCGCGCGCCGGTTCACCACGGTCACCGCCCGGCCGAGCGCCGGCACGCGGTCGACCCAGGTCACCCCGGCCGGCGCCCGGCCGATCGCCACCAGGATGAACGCGGCCGACCAGAGCGCGTTGCCCAGCGGGATGTCGTTGATGTCGAATCCGCGCGGCCCCGGGTGGGTGACGATCCACGCCAGCCCGGCGGCGCCGACCACGGCGGCCACCGGCAGCAGCACCCGGTTGCGCATCCGGCGCAGCATCCCGTCGTGGTGGGCGAAGCCGAGCAGCCAGGCGCCGAAGTAGAGGCCGAACTCCCGCAGCACCGTCGGCGGGTTCGCCAGGACGCCCACCTCGATCGCGACGAGCAGCAGGTACGGGGCGGCGAGCGTGGGCAGCGGCGCCCGGCGGAACAGCCAGAGCACGAACGGTGAGGCGAGGACGAACCACAGGTAGTCCCGTAGGTACCAGATCGGGCTGAGCGCCAGCCCGCCCCAGTAGTTGGCCGGCGGGTCACTGATCGGGAACAGCCAGAGCAGCACCTTCGGGCTGAACGTCAGCCCGGTGAGCAGCATGGCCGGCACGAAGACCGCGGCGACCACCCACAGCGACGGCAGGAGGCGGCGCAGCCGGCGCCCGACCGCGCGTACCCCGCTGCGGTCCAGTGACGCCGCCATCAGCGACCCGGCCAGGGCGAACATCACCGACATCGCCGGGAACACCAGCGTGAGCGTGGCGTAGCCGGTGACGTGGTAGGTGACGACGCGCAGGATGGCCAGGAAGCGGAGCAGGTCCAGGTAGCGGTTTCGCATCAGCTCGCGGCGGGGTCCGGGGGCAGAGACAATGGTCCCTACCCTGCTCCCGGACACTGTGAAACAGCCGAGAACGCCTATGGAAAGTGAGATGCCCCATAGGTCTGGCTGGTCCTGATCATCCGCTGCCGGGCCTGCCCCGGCCGCCCGTCAGAAGCCGAGCTTGCGCAACTGCTTCGGGTCGCGCTGCCAGTCCTTCGCCACGCGGACGTGCAGGTCGAGATAGACCCGGGTGCCCAGCAGCTCCTCGATCTGCCGCCGGGCGGTGGTGCCCACGTGCTTGAGGCGGCTGCCCCGGTGGCCGATGACGATGGCCTTCTGGCTCGAGCGCTCCACGTACACGTCGGCGTAGATCTTGGTGAGGTTGCCCTCCGGGATCATCTCCTCGACCACCACCGCGATGGAGTGCGGCAGCTCGTCGCGTACGCCCTCCAGCGCCGCCTCGCGGACCAGCTCCGCCACGAGCACCTGCTCCGGGTCGTCGGTGAGCATGTCGTCCGGGTAGAGCTGCGGCGACTCGGGCAGGTAGCCGGTCATCACGTCGACGAGCGTGTCCACCTGGTGGCCGGAGACCGCGCTGACCGGCACCACGTCGGCGAACTCGCCCAGCTCGCTGACCGCGAGCAACTGCTCGGCGAGCCGCTTCTTGTCGACCAGGTCGGTCTTGGTGACCACCGCCAGCACCGTGGCCTTGAGGCTGGCCAGCTCACCGGTGATGAACCGGTCGCCCCGGCCGACCGGCTCGTTCGCCGGCACGCACAGCCCGATCACGTCGACCTCGCTCCAGGTCTCCCGGACCAGGTCGTTGAGGCGCTCGCCGAGCAGCGTCCGGGGCCGGTGCAGACCCGGGGTGTCGACAAGCACGAGTTGCGAGTCCGGCCGGTGCAGCACCGCCCGGATGATGTGCCGGGTGGTCTGCGGCTTGTTCGAGGTGATCGCGATCTTCGTGCCGACGATCGCGTTGGTGAGCGTCGACTTGCCGGCGTTCGGCCGACCGACGAAACAGGCGAAACCGGCGCGGTAGGGACGCGCCTCGGGCGTTGTCACTCGACCACCGTGCCGAGGACGGTGCCGTCCGGCGCGGCCACGTGCACCGGCGCGTCGGCGGACAGGTCACGCACCGCGGCGTGCCCGGCCCCGTCCAGCGTCGACGCCTCGGTCACCACCACCGCGGCCTCCAGCCGGCTCGCGCCCGCCGCCACCGCCGAGGCCACCGCGAGCTGAAGGGCGGTCAGGGTCAGCGACGGCAGCGCCACGCTCGCCGCCGCGTACGTCCGGCCGTCCTGGTCGCGGACCGCGGCGCCCTCCACGGCCGCCACCCGGCTCCGCGCTCCCCGGGCCAGGATCACGAGCTTGGCGTCCTCCGCGCTCAGCTCGGCCGGATCGGCGGGGGTGGGCAGGGCGGCCGGTACGGCGGGTGACTCAGGCATCGGCGGGTTGCCTCTCCTCGGAACGGTTGTTGTCGCCACGCGAATCGGGCGGCTCGCTGCGGTTGGTGCCCTCCGGCGCGTCACCCCGGTCGACCCGGCTCACCAGAACCGTGTCGATCCGGTTGCGCCGGCCGGTAGTGCCCTCGGCCACCAGCCGCAGGCCGGCCACCTCGGCCTCGGCGCCCGGGATGGGCACCCGGCCGAGCGCCTGGGCGAGCAGGCCACCGACCGTCTCCACCTCGTCGGTGGGCAGCTCGGTGTCGAACAGCTCGCCCAGATTCTCCACCGGCAGCCGCGCGGTCACCCGGACGGCCCCGTCGGGCAGGTGCTCGACCGGCGGGCGCTCGACATCGTACTCGTCGGTGATCTCCCCGACGATCTCCTCCAGGATGTCCTCGATGGTGACCAGCCCGCCGGTGCCGCCGTACTCGTCGACCACGATGACCAGGTGGTTGCGGGCCGCCTGCATCTCCGACAGCAGGTCGTCCACGGGCTTGGACTCCGGCACGAACGTGGCCGGGCGCATCAGCTCGGCCACCGGCATCTGCCGGGCGGCCTGGTCGCCCTGCACCCGGCGGATCAGGTCCTTGAGGTAGAGCACACCGAGCACGTCGTCGACGTTCTCGCCGATCACCGGGATGCGGGAGAACCCGGAGCGCAGGAACAACGCCAGCGCCTGCGCGAGCGTCTTGCGTTCCTCGATCCACACCATCTCGGTACGCGGCACCATCACCTCGCGGGCGATGGTGTCGCCGAGCGCGAAGACCGAGTGGATCATCTGACGCTCGCCGTGCTCCACCACACCGCGCTGCTCGGCCAGGTCAACCAGTTCCCGCAGCTCCACCTGGGTCGCGAAGGGCCCCTCGCGGAAGCCCTTGCCGGGAGTGACCGCGTTGCCGATCAGGATCAGCAGCGACGCCAGCGGGTTGAGCGCGCGGCCCAGCCAGCGCACCAGCGGCGCGACCGCGCGGCCGACCGCGTACGCGTGCTGACGGCCGATCGTCCGCGGGCCGACACCGACCACCACGAAGCTCACCACCGTCATCGCGCCCGCGGTCACCAGCGCCGCCCGCCAGCCCGCGCCGAACGTGTCGACGGCCACCAGCGCGACGAGCGTGGTGGCGGTCAGCTCGGCCAGCAGGCGCAGCATGAGCAGCAGGTTCAGATGGCGGACCACGTCACCGGCGACCGCCTGGAGCGCACGCCCGCCGCGGGCACCGTCGCGGGTCAGCTCCGCGGCACGGGCCGGCGAGACCGCTGCGAGCGCCGCCTCGGTCATCGCGATCAGGCCGGCGAGCACCACCAGCCCGGCAGCGAAGACCAGGAGTTGAAGATCAGGCAGACCGGCGGGGGTGCGGACCGCCGCCAAGGTGTCCATCACCGCGACCGGGTCGACCGCCAGCTGGCCAGCAGCCGGGCCTGGAGACCGAACATCTCCCGCTCCTCCTCGGGCTCGGCGTGGTCGTAGCCCAGCAGGTGCAGCACGCCGTGCACGGTGAGCAGGTGCAGCTCGTCGGCGGCCGAGTGCCCGGCCACGGCGGCCTGCTTGGCCGCCACCTCCGGGCAGAGCACGATGTCGCCGAGCAGGGCGGGCTCACCGCCGGCCGGGTTGCTCTCCCCCGGGCCGTGGTCGACGCTGCCCTCGTCCATGGGGAAGGCGAGCACGTCGGTCGGGCCGTCGCCACCCATCCAGCGGTGGTTCAGCTCCGACATGTATTCGATGTCGACGAGCAGCACGGACAGCTCGGCGAGGGGGTTGACCCCCATCTCGTCGAGGGCGTGCCGCGCGACGGCGAGCACGGCGTCGGTGTCGACGTCGACACCCGACTCGTTGGCGATCTCGATGGACAACTGTCTTCCTCTGATGATGTGACGGCTTCCGCCGGTGGGTCAGCGGCGCCGGCCGGCCCGGCCGCCCTGGGCGGTGCGCCCGGGTACGGCGTGCACGCTCTGCGCCTGCTGGTTCTCCCGCTCGGCGTCCCAGCGGGCGTACGCGTCGACGATGTCGCCCACCAGCTTGTGGCGCACCACGTCGGAGCTGGAGAGCTGGGCGAAGTGCACGTCCTCGACGTTGTTCAGGATCTCCCGGACCACCCGCAGGCCGCTGGTCGTCCCGCCGGGAAGGTCCACCTGGGTGACGTCACCGGTGACGACGATCTTGGAGCCGAAGCCGAGCCGGGTGAGGAACATCTTCATCTGCTCGGGCGTGGTGTTCTGCGCCTCGTCCAGGATGATGAACGCGTCGTTCAACGTCCTTCCGCGCATGTATGCCAGCGGCGCGACCTCGATCGTGCCGGCGGCCATCAGCTTCGGGATGGTCTCCGGGTCGAGCATGTCGTGCAGCGCGTCGTAGAGCGGGCGCAGGTAGGGGTCGATCTTCTCGTTCAGGGTGCCGGGCAGGAAGCCCAGCCGCTCCCCCGCCTCGACCGCCGGCCGGGTCAGGATGATCCGGTTGACCTGCTTGGCCTGGAGCGCCTGCACGGCCTTCGCCATCGCCAGGTACGTCTTGCCGGTACCCGCCGGGCCGATGCCGAAGACGATGGTGTGGGCGTCGATCGCGTCGACGTACTTCTTCTGCCCCAGCGTCTTGGGACGGATGGTGCGACCGCGCCGGGAGAGGATGTTGAGCGTCAGGACCTCGGCGGGCCGCTCGGCGCCGCCCTGCTCGAGCATGCCGACGGTACGCCGTACCGCGTCTGTGGTCAGGGTCTCGCCTTTCTCGATCAGTTCGAGCAGCTCACTGAAGAGACGCTCGGCGAGGGCGTTGTCGGCGGGGGCGCCGGTGATGGTGATCTCGTTGCCGCGGACGTGGACGTCGCTGTCGATCGAGCGCTCGACGAGCCGCAGGATCTCGTCGCCCGCGCCGAGCAGGTTCACCATGATCTTCTGGTCGGGGACCGTGATCCTGGTCTGCACACGCGGCGTGCCGGGAGGTGGGGTGCCGGTCATAGGTCGGGCCCGTCGGGCCCTGCGCCACCTGCTCTCCGCTTCTCGGGCGCCGGGCCCTGCTGGCGCGGCGTTCGGTTACCTCCATCGTATCGGGTCGGCACCGTACGCACCGCGCCCATTTCCGGTGCCCGGCGGTCAGGCGCCGGCGCGGAAGTCGTACCCGTCGAAGGTCTCCTGGGTGCGGGTGAAACGGTAGGTCGCCCAGTGCATCCGGACCACCACGCCGCGTTCGTCGCGGGTCAGTCGCAGCAGCTCCCCCACCTCCCGGCCGGAGACCGTGCGGAACACGTCCGGCCGGTCCGGCAGCGGCGCGAACACCGCGGGCGGCTTCCCGGCCGGGTCGTCCGCGCCACGCGCCCGCAGCGTCCCGTCGTGCCAGGAGAAGACGTACTCGAAGCCCTCGCCCCACCAGCGGCCCAGCACGCGGCGCAGGTGGTCCGGGGCGGGCGGGCCGGGACGCCACGGCTCGATCTCCGCCGGATCGTGCTCGGCGGCGGCGGCCAGCAGCCGGTGGGACAGGTCGAACACCTCGACGCCGGTACCGGACGAGCCGAGCACCGCGGCGCCCATCGCCCCGGCGGTGCCCTGCCCGCCGCGCCGCCCGTACACGGCGGCGAGGAATCCGGGCATCGCGCCGTCGTGGCCCACGTGTGTCACCCGCTCCGGCTGCGGGATCAGGATCAGCCCCAGCCCGAAGCCGGCCGACCAGACCGACTCGTCGGTGGGGGTGAGCGGCCAGCGCATCTCCTCGACAGTCGTCGCGGCGAGCACCGCGCCGTCCGGGTCCACCGCCGCCGGGTCGGCCAGGAACGCGGCCCAGCGGGCCATGTCCGACGCGGTGCTCCAGAGCTGCGCGGCGGGGGCCACCGCGCCGAAGTCGGCGGGTGGTTCCGGGTGGGCCTCGTCGGAGTACGCGTCGACCAGGAACCCGGTCGCGGCCCGCTCGGTCGGGTACGGGCCGGTGGCGGTCAGCCCGAGGGGGGTGAGCACCCGGTCGGCCAGCACCTCGGCCCAGGTGCCGCCGCGCAGCCGGGCGACCGCCTCGCCGAGCAGCGCCAGGCCGAGGTTGGAGTAGTGGAAGCGCCGGCCGGTGGGTAGTACCCGCTCCACCCGGGCCAGGTCGGCCAGCATCTCGTCGACGGCCGGGGCGCGCAGGCTGTCCCACACGTCGCCGTGCGGCTCGCGCTGCAGGCCGGCGGTGTGCGACAGCAGCCGGCGTACCGTCGCGTCGCCGTGCGCGGGCAGGTCGAGGTGCCGCCCGATCGGGTCGTCCAGGTCGAGCAGGCCGTCGTCGCGGCACTGCATGACGAGCGCCGCGGTGAAGGTCTTGGTGACCGAGCCGATCCGGAACACCGTCTCCGGCCCCAGCGGGGTGTCGTTGCCGGTGTCGCCCACGGTGCAGGTCCAGAGCGGCCGGTCGGCCCGGTGCAGGGCGGCCGACACCGCCGGGATCCGCCCGGTGGCCTGCGCCTGGCGCACCATCCGGCCGAGCCGGTCGGACACGTCGGTCATCGGCAGAGCATCGGGCCGAGCGGCGCGCCACCGAGCAGGTGGGCGTGCACGTGGAAGACCTCCTGGCCGCCGTACGGGCCGGTGTTGAACATCAGCCGGAACCCGTCCACGGTCAGGCCCTCCTCCTCGGCGACCACGGCGGCGGTCTGGAGCACCTCGCCGGCCAGTTCGGGCGCGCCCTGGGCCAGCGTGGCCACGTCCGCGTAGTGCTCCTTGGGGATCACCAGCACGTGCGTGGGCGCCTTCGGGTCGATGTCCCGGAAGGCCAGGGTGGTGGCGGTCTCGCGGACGATGGTGGCCGGAATCTCCCCGGCGACGATCCGGCAGAAGAGGCAGTCCATCGCAGCAGTGTAAGGACGTCGCCGCGAGCGTGGCGGGGGCACCGCCGGGCGGACCGGCAGGATGCGGCAGGATGGCCGCCATGTCGGGACGGGCGGTGCTGGTGACGGGGGCCTCGCGGGGCATCGGGCGGGCGGTGGCGCGGGCGTTCGCCGCCGGTGGAGACCGGGTGGCGATCCACCACCGGGACTCGGCCGAGCTGGCGGAGCGGCTGCGCGCCGAACTGCCCGGCGACGGGCACGTGGTGGTCCGCGCCGACCTGGCCGACCCCGACGCGGTACGCGCCATGGTGGACGAGGCGGCCCAGCGGCTCGGCGGCCTCGACGTACTCGTGAACAACGCCGGGGTGTTCGGGCCGGCCGATCCCCCGCACCCGGTCTTCGAGAGCAGCTACGAGCAGTGGCGGGCGCGGTGGCGGGAGGTGCTCGACACCAACCTGGTCGGCGCCGCGAACGCCGCCTGGTGCGCCGCGCAGCACATGCGTGAGCGCGGGGGCCGGATCGTCAACGTCTCGTCCCGGGGCGCGTTCCGGGGCGAGCCGGCCAACCCGGCGTACGGGGCCAGCAAGGCCGGGATGAACGCGATGGCCCAGTCGCTGGCGGTGGCCCTGGCGCCGTACGGCATCGCTGTGGCCTGCGTGGCACCCGGCTTCGTCGAGACCGACATGACGAACGAGCACCTGAAGAGCGAGCGGGGCGAGGCGGTACGCGCCCAGTCCCCGTTCCACCGGGTGGCCCGGCCGGAGGAGATCGCCGCGGCGGTGCACTGGCTGGCCAGCCCCGAGGCCGAGTGGGCGGCAGGCACCATCATCGACCTGAACGGCGCCTCCTACCTCCGCTCCTGACCCCCGCCCCTGACCCCGGCGATCTTGCACTCTCGGCCCGGGCAAAACGCCGCAAAAGGGGCGCCGCGCGGGCCGAAACTGCAAGATCAGCGCGCACCAAAGAGGGGGGCGCGCGGGTTTACCAGTGGGTCAGGCGGGTGGCCAGGACTGTCAGGGCTGCCACGCCTGCCGTCGAGGTGCGCAGGACTGACGGGCCCAGGCGGACCGTGCGGGCGCCCGCCTCGGCGAACGCGGCCAGCTCGTGGTCGGCGATGCCGCCCTCCGGGCCGACCACCAGCACGATCTCCCCGGCGGCCGGAAGGTCGACTGTGGTCAGCCGGTCCTGCGCGCCCTCGTGCAGCACGAACGCGCCGGCCGCACCGGCGATCCGGCGGGCCACCGAGGCGGTGGACTCGTCCGGCGCGCCGGCCACCACCGGCAACCACGGGCGGCGGGCCTGCTTGGCCGCCTCGCGGGCGGTCGCGACCCACTTCTGCCGGGCCCGTTCGCCCCGCTCGCCGCGCCACTGCGCCACCGAGCGGGACGCCGCCCAGGGCACGATCTCGTCCACCCCGACCTCGGTCATCGCCTGCACGGCGAGTTCGCCCCGGTCGCCCTTGGCGATGCCCTGCACCACGACGAGCCGGGGCACCGGCGCGTCCGCGTACCCCCGGCTCGTGACCCGCAGGTCGAGCGTGCCGCGGCCGACGGCGGTGACCACAGCGGCGGCGGTGCCGCCCCGGCCGTCGGCGAGCACCAGTTCCTCGCCGACGCGCAGCCGCTGCACGGTGGCCGCGTGGTGGCCCTCCGGGCCGTCCAGCGTCAGCGTGTCACCGGTGGGCAGCGCCTCGACCAGGAACAGCGGCGCGGACACCTCAGGCGTGCCCGTTGAAGGCGTCGCGCATCCGGGAGAAGAAGCCGCCCTGCTTGGTCAGCTCGGCGACCTCCTCGCCGCGGGTCTTGGCGAAGTCGCGCAGCATCCGCTCCTGGTCGGCGTCGAGCTTGGTCGGGGTACGCACGTCCAGGTGCACGTAGAGGTCACCCCGGCCGGTGCCGCGCAGGTGCGGTACGCCCCGGGCGCGCAGCCGCAGCGTGCTGCCGGGCTGGGTGCCGGGCTTGACGTCGACCGTCTCCTCGCTGTCCAGCGTCTTGATGGTCAGCCGGGTGCCGAGCGCGGCGGCGGTCATCGGCACCGTGACCCGGCAGTGCAGGTCGTCGCCCTTGCGGGAGTAGACGTCGTGCGGCCGCTCGTGGATCTCGACGTAGAGGTCACCGGCGGTGCCGCCACCCGGGCCGACCTCGCCCTGCTGGGCCAGGCGGATCCGCATGCCGTCCTCGACCCCGGCGGGGATCTTGACGGTCAGCGAGCGGCGGGTGCGTACCCGGCCGTCACCCGCGCAGGTGGGGCAGGGGTGCGGGATGGTGGTGCCGTAGCCCTGGCAGACGGTGCACGGCCGGGCGGAGACCACCTGACCGAGGAAGGTCCGCTGCACCGACTGCACCTCGCCCCGGCCGCCGCACGCCTCGCAGGTGGCCAGGTGGGTGCCGGCGGCGGTGCCGGCGCCGGAGCAGGTGGTGCAGAGCACCGCGGTGTCGACGGTGATCGGCGCCTCGACGCCGAACGCGGTCTCGTTGAGGTCCAGCTCCAGGCGCAGGATCGCGTCCGCGCCGGGGCGGGTACGCGGACGCGGCCCCCGGCTGCCGCCCGCGGCGCCGCCGAAGAACGCGTCCATGATGTCCTGGAAGCCGACGAACGGACCGGCGCCGCCGGGCCCGCCCGGGCCGCCCATGCCACCGCCGCCCGGGGCGAGCGGGTCGCCGCCCAGGTCGACGATCTGCCGCTTCCGGTCGTCCGAGAGGACCTCGTACGCGGCGTTGATGTCCTTGAACTTCTCCTGGGCCTCCGGGTCCGGATTGACGTCCGGGTGGAACTGCCGCGCCAGCTTGCGGTAGGCGCGCTTGATCTCGTCGTCGGAGGCGTCCCGGCTCACGCCGAGAATGCCGTAGTAGTCCCTGGCCACTGCGTTAGGTGTCCTCATGTTCGTCTCGCGTCGCTCCGGTCGTCGGCCGGAACCGGCCGTCGGCCCTGACTGGTCAGTTCTGGGCCAGCAGTTCGCCCACGTAGCGTGCCACGGCCCTCACCATGGCGATATTGCCGGGGTAGTCCATCCGGGTCGGCCCGAGCACGCCGAGCCCGCCGACGATCGTGCTGCCCGGTCCGTAGCCGGTGCTGACCACCGAGGCGGCCCGCAGGTTGTCGAATTCGTTCTCGTCGCCGATGAGCACCCGGGTGGTGCTCGGCTCGGTCTCGCCGATCAGCTTGAGCAGTACGACTTCTTCTTCGAGCGCCTCCAGGATGGGCCGCAGCGAACCCTGGAAGTCGAGCAGGCCACCCCGGGTGAGGTTGGCCTGCCCGGCCAGCGCGAGGCGCTCCTCGTGCCGTTCCACGAGGGTCTCCAGCAGCACTGTGGAGAGCGTCGTCATGGCCGGGCGCAGATGCGGCGCGGACTCCTCGACGAGCGCCTGCACCAGCGGCGGCGTCTCGGCGAGCTGGCAGCCGACGAGTTTCTCGTTCACCAGCCGGCGCAGGTCGGTCACGTCGTCGGCGGGCACCGGGGCGGGCAGTTCGACCAGCCGCTGCTCGACCCGGCCGGTGTCGGCGATCATGACGACCATCAGCCGGGTGGTGGAGATCGGCACCAGCTCCAGGTGACGCACCTTGGACCGGGCCAGGCTCGGGTACTGCACCACCGCCACCTGACGGGTGAGCTGGGCGAGCAGCCGGACCGTGCGGTGCACCACGTCGTCCAGGTCGACGGCGCCGACCAGGAAGCGCTCGATCGCCCGGCGCTCGGCCGGGCTGAGCGGCTTGACCCGGGACAGCCGGTCGACGAAGAGGCGGTAGCCGCGGTCGGTGGGCACCCGGCCGGCGCTGGTGTGCGGCTGCCGGATGTAGCCCTCCTCCTCCAGCACCGCCATGTCGTTGCGCACGGTGGCGGGCGAGACGCCGAGCTGGTGCCGCTCGACCAGGGCCTTGCTGCCGACCGGTTCCTGCGTGGCGACGTAGTCCTCGACGATCGCGCGCAGCACGGCGAGTTTGCGGTCGTCGAGACCCATTCCCCACCTCCTGACGCACCTCGGCCGGGCCGGCACGCGGCATCCGCCGGGCGGCTGGCACTCGACTGTAGCGAGTGCCAGTCTACGTCGGCACCCCCGCCGACGCGATGATCGCCTGACGGACCTGCGGTGCGGCCCACCACACAGCGCCGCCCACCAGGGCCGAACAGCCGGTCATCGTCGGTCTGTGTCGCTCTGGTGCGAGTTGACCGGTGCCCCTACCGTGGCGACCATGACAGAACCTCCTCGCCCTCCAGGGGCAGGGGACTCCGGCCCCCAGCCCGACCCGTCGGCGCCCTACGGCTCGTCGCCGGGCAGCGAACCGCCCACCGCTCCACTGTCCGGGGCGCCGGGCGCCGGCGGCTATCCCCCGCCCGGTGACTATCCGCCCCCGGGCGGCTACCCGCCCCCGGGCGGCGGCTACCCCCCGCCGGGTGGTTACCCCCCGCCGGGCGGCATGCCCGGCTACCCCGCCGGTGGCGGGTACGGCCCGGCCTCCTACGCCAACAACGACGAGAAGACGTGGGCCCTGGTGGCGCACTTCGGCGGCGCCGCCGGTGTCATCGTCGGTGGCGGTCTGCTCGGCTGGGTCGCCCCGCTCATCGCGATGATGACCCGCGGTCAGCAGTCCCCGACGGTCCGCGCCCACGCGGTCGCGGCGCTGAACTTCCAGATCACCTGGACCATCGCCAGCGTCCTCGCCTGGGTCGTCACGGTCATCACCTGCGGGATCCTGTTCTTCGTCCCGATGCTGGTCTGGCTGGTGCCGCTGATCTTCGGGATCATCGGCGGGATCAAGGCCAACGAGGGTGTGCTCTACCGCTACCCGATGACCTACAACTTCATCAAGTGACACCGCCGGCCGGCCGAGGGGGCGGCCGGCCGGTGCCGGTCACGGCAGCAGGTCGCGTACCACCGCGTCGGCCAGCAGCCGTCCGCGCAGCGTCAGCACCACAAGCCCTCGCGCGTACGCCCCGGCGTCGAGCAGCCCGGCGTCCCTGGCCCGCTCGGCGCCCGCCCGGCCGGGCTCGTCCAGCACGTCCAGCGGCAGACCGGAGGCGAGCCGCACCCGCAGCATCACGTCCTCCATGTGCTGCTCCTCGGGGCTGAGCCGCTCCCGGGCCAGCGCCGGCGAGGCACCCTCGGCCAGCCGCGCCGCGTACGCGCTGGGGTGCTTGACGTTCCACCACCGCACGCCGCCGACGTGGCTGTGCGCCCCCGGGCCCAGGCCCCACCAGTCGGCGCCGGTCCAGTAGAGCAGGTTGTGCCGGCACCGGGCCGCCGCCGAGCGGGCCCAGTTCGACACCTCGTACCAGGAGAACCCGGCCTCGCCGAGCGCGGCCTCCGCGGCCAGGTAGCGGTCCGCCGCCACGTCGTCGGAGGGGTACGGCAGCTCGCCACGCCGCATCCGCGCGGCCAGCCGGGTGCCGTCCTCCACGATCAGGGCGTACGCGCTGACGTGATCCACGCCCGTGTCGACCACCTGGGCCAGCGAGGCGGCGAAGTCGTCGGCCGTCTCGCCCGGGGTGCCGTAGATCAGGTCCAGGTTCACGTGCTCGAACCCGGCGTCGCGCGCCTCCAGCGCGGCGGCGGTGGCCCGGCCCGCGCTGTGCCGCCGGTCCAGCACCGCGAGCACGCCCGGCGCGGCGGACTGCATGCCGAGCGAGATCCGGGTGTAGCCGGCCGCCCGCAGCGTCTTGAGCGACTCCGGGCTCACCGACTCGGGGTTGGCCTCGGTGGTCACCTCGGCGTCGGCGGCCAGCCCCCAGACCCGGTCGATGCCGTCGAGGATCCGGGCCAGGTCGTCGGCGGGCAGCAGGGTGGGCGTGCCGCCGCCGACGAAGACGGTGTCGACCCGGGGCGGCGGCGAGTCGCCCAGCACCCGGGCGGCCAGCGCCAGTTCGGCAAGCACCGAGTCGGCGTACGTCTCCCGGCTCGCCCCGCCGCCCAACTCCGAGGCGGTGTACGTGTTGAAGTCGCAGTAACCGCACCGGCTGGCGCAGAACGGCACGTGGACGTACACGCCGAAGCCGCGGGCGCCGACGGCGCGACGGGCGGTGGCGGGCAGCGATCCGTCGCGCGGGACGGGTTCGCCTTCTGGAAGGACGCCGGGCATGGCCACTAGTGTGCCCGGCATGACCTCTCCGGACGCTCTCGTGCGAGTCGCCACGGCCCGTGGGGTGACCACCCTCACCCTGGACAGCCCGCACAACCGCAACGCGCTCTCCACGCCCCTGATGACCCAGCTGCTGGCCGGGCTGGCCGACGCGGTCGCCGACGACGCGGTACGCGCGATCGTGCTCGACCACACCGGCCCGGTCTTCTGCTCCGGCGCCGACCTGAAGGAGACCGCCGCCGCGTACGCCAGCGGCACGGTGCCCGCCGGGATGCTCGGCGACGTGCTGGTGGCGGTGCGGGAGTGCCCGAAGCCGGTGGTGGCGAAGGTCGCCGGGCCGGCCCGGGCCGGTGGGCTGGGCCTGATCGCCGCCGCCGACCTGGCGGTCTGCGCGCAGGAGGCGACGTTCGCGTTCACCGAGGTGCGGATCGGCGTGATCCCGGCGGTGATCTCGGCGACCGTGCTGCCGCGCCTGGGCCAGCGGGCCGCCGCCGAGCTGTACCTGACCGGCGACACGTTCGACGGCCGCCGCGCCGCCGAGATCGGCCTGGTCACCGCCGCGGTGCCGGCCGACGAGCTGGACGCCGCCGTCGGGCGCTACTGCGAGTCGCTGGTGAAGGGCGCGCCGGGGGCGCTGGCCGGGGCGAAGGAGCTGCTGCGCCGGCCCGCCGGGACCGACCTGCGGGCCGAGATCGCCGAGTTGGCCGCGCTGTCGACCGGGTACTTCCTCTCCGACGAGGGACGCGAGGGCGTCATGGCGTTCCGGGAGAAGCGTCCCGCCGCCTGGGTGCCCGCCGGAGACTGAGGTGCGCGGCGGGCCCCGCTGGAGCCATTGCGGCCGAGGTGGGGCCCGCCGGTCGGCCGAGACGCGCCGGTGCGGGTGGGACGTACGCTTGTCGGACTGTCGGGACAGGGGGTGCGGGTGCGGACGCGAGCGGCGATCGTGGCATCTGGGGTGGCGGTGTGCGTGCTGGCACTGCTCGCGGTCTATGTCGTGACCAAACAGTTCGGCGAGCACCTGCGGCTCCCCCTGTCCAGCCGGACCTGCACCGTGAAGGCGGACGGCGAGGTGGTGCTCGGCGCCGACCAGATGGCGAACGCGGCCACCATCGCGGCCATCGGGATGCAGCGCCGGATGCCCGAGCGGGCGGTGGTGGTGGCGCTGGCGACCGCGTACCAGGAGTCGCACCTGCGCAACATCGCCCACGGCGACCGCGACTCGCTCGGCCTGTTCCAGCAGCGCCCGAGCCAGGGCTGGGGCACCCCGGAGCAGGTCCAGGACCCGCGGTACGCGGCGAACAAGTTCTACGCCGCGCTGAAGAAGGTCAAGGGCTGGGAGCGGATGCGGGTCACCGACGCCGCCCAGCGGGTGCAGCGGTCGGCGTTCCCCGAGGCGTACGAGAAGTGGGCCGACGAGTCGGAGGTCCTCACCCGGGCGCTGCTCGGCCACGCGACCGGCGCGGTGGCCTGCACCGTCTCCTCGCCGCCGACGATGCGCGGCCCGGCCGCCGCCAGCGCCGTGCTGGAGAGCCTGTCGCTGGACTGGGGTCTGCCCCGGCTGCCCACGGCGACCGACCTGACCGCGCTCACCGTGCCGGCCGGCGACGACCGCAACGGCTGGCGGTACGCGCACTGGCTGGTCTCGCACGCCGACGACCACGGCGTGAAGAAGGTCCGTTTCGGCAACCTGGAGTGGACCGCCGAGCAGGGCTCCTGGGCCCGGGTGAAGGGCGACCCGGCCACCGAGGTGCGGGCCGAGGTGTTCGCCGCGGCCTGACGGCCGCCCGCCCTCAGCCCTTCACCGCTCCGGCGACCAGTCCGGAGACCATCCGGCGCTGCACCAGCAGGAAGAAGACGATCACCGGCAGGGTGAACAGCGTGGACGCGGCCATCACCGAGCCCCAGGCGGTGTCGTCCCGGCCGAAGAAGAACGTCATCGCCACCGGCAGCGTGTACTTCTGCTGGTCGTTGATGAAGGTCAACGCGAAGATCAGCTCGTTCCACGCGGTGATGAACGAGAAGATGCTGGTGGCGACCAGGCCGGGCGCGACGAGCGGGAACAGCACCTTGCGGAACGTCTGGGCCCGGCTGGCGCCGTCGATGGCGGCGGCCTCCTCCAGTTCCTTGGGCACCGCGGCGACGAAGCCGCGCAGCATCCAGACCGCGAACGGCAGCGAGAAGCCGAGGTACGTGAGGATCAGGCTGGGCAGCGTGTTGTAGAGGCCGAGCCGCTGGATCATCAGGAACAGCGGGATGACCAGCGCCTCCAGCGGGATCATCTGCACCACCAGCAGCATGATCAGGAACGTGGTGCGCAGCTTGAACCGGAACCGGGCCACGGCCGTCGCGGCGAGCAGCGCGACCAGCCCGCTCAGCAGCACCGTCGCCAGCGCCACGAGCGCGCTGTTGAGGAAGAAGTCGGCGAACGTGACGCCCGGGATCAGGTTGCCGGTGAGGATCTCCCGGTAGTGCTCCAGCGTCGGCTCCGCCGGCACCGGCCGGGGCGTGGACGAGAAGATCTCCCGGTCGGGCTTCAGCGAGGTCGCCACCATCCAGTAGACCGGGAACGCGGCGAAGAGAGCGACCAGCAGGCCCGCGCCGTTGAGGGCGATCTTCTTCATCATTCGTCCTCCTGCCGCAGCACCATGCGGACGTACAGGGCGGTCACCACGAGCAGGATCACGGTGAGGATGACCGCGATTGCGGAGCCGAGGCCGTACTTGGGCGGCGGCGAGAACGCCTCCGCGTACGAGTAGATCGACAGCATGAACGTGGACCGGTCCTGGGTGCCGCCGGCCAGCACGAACTGCTGGGTGAAGACCTTGAAGTCCCAGATCGTGGAGAGCACCACGAGGATGCCGAAGACCGGCCGCAGGACCGGGAACGTCACCGACCAGAAGACCTTCCACGGCCCGGCGCCGTCGACCCGGGCCGCCTCCTGCAACTCCGTCGGCACGCTCTTGAGCCCGGCCAGGACGCTCACCGCGATGAACGGGAACGAGTGCCAGACCACCACGAGCGTCAGGATGGCGAAGAACAGCAGCGGGTCGTTGAACCAGCCGTACCCGGTCCAGTCGCTGCGCCCGAACAGGGCGGTGGACAGCCCGTCCGGCAGCTTGTTGAACAGCCACGTGACCAGGCCGCTCGTATCGTCGAAGATCCACTTCCAGACGATCGTGCCGGTCAGCGCCGGGGTGGCCCAGGCGAGCATCACGCAGCTCGCCACGAACGTGGCCATCTTCTTGCCCAGGCGGTTGAGCAGCAGCCCGACCAGGGTGCCGAGGATCATCGTGAGCGCCACGTTGGCGAGCGCGAACAGCACCGTGTTGCGCAGCACCGTACGGAAGAACGGGTCGCCGAGGATCTGCGCGTAGTTGGCCAGGCCGACCCACGGCCACTCGCGGTCGCCGCGCAGCTGCCGGACGCTGTCCAGCTTGTGGAAGGACATCCACACGACCTGGCCGAGCGGCCAGAGCAGCAGCACGGCGATGATCGCCAGGCAGGGCAGGAGGAGCAGGTACGGAAGGTGGTCCACCCGGCGACGGCGCCGCCGCGCGGGGGTCTCCCGCGCGGCGGCCTCGCCGGGGCTCTTTGTCAGTAGGCTCACTTGCTGTTCAAAATGCCTTCCATCTCGGTGGCCGCGTCGGCGGTGGCCTTCTCGACCGTCTTCTGGCCCTTGATGACCGAGCTGTTCATCGCCTGGGTCACCGTCTTGGTCCGGCTGACCTCGACCCACTTCGGGGTGAGCGGGGTCAGCTTGGTGTTCTGGATGGCGGTGGCGAACGCGGCCATCACCTTGTCGTTGGCGTAGTCGCCGCTGCTGACCAGGTCCTGGTAGACCGGGAAGAAGCCGAGGCTGCTGGCGAACTCCTTGTCCTTCTGCTTGCTCAGCAGCACGGTCATGTAGTCCCAGGCCAGCGCCTGCCGCTCGCTGTCCTTCCAGATGGCGATGTCGGAGCCGCCGGCGAACGCCGGGGCGGGCTTGCCGTCCGGGCCGGGGATCGGGAACGTGCCCCACACCTTCTCGATGTCGGGGTTGTCCTTCTTCATCGCGCCGCCCTGCCAGCTACCGGCGAACGCCATGGCGGCCTTGCCGGTGGCGAACTGGGTACGGGCGTCGACCTCGTTCCACCCGGCGGCGGCCGGCGGGGCGACCTTGTGCACGGTGACCAGGTCGGTCCAGAACTTGACCGCCTTCTGCGCCTCGGGGGTGTTGTAGCCGGACTTCCAGCTGTCGCCCTCCTTGGTCGCGATCTCCCCGCCGGCACCCCAGAGGAAGGAGTAGAACGGCAGCTCGGAGTTGCCGGGCAGGGCGATGCCGTAGGTGCCCGGCTTCTTGGCCTGCACGGCCTTCGCGGCGGCGACCATCTCGTCCCAGTTCGTCGGCGTCTTCACGCCCGCCTCGGCGAACCAGTCGGTGCGGTAGTAGACGGCGCGCACGCCGGCGTACCACGGCACGCCGTACTGCTTGCCGTCGAGCTGGGCGTTGCGGACCAGGTCGGGCAGGATGTCCTTGCCCTCGGACCAGCCGTTGAACTTGTCCGAGACGTCGGCCAGGGCCTCCTGCGCGGCCCAGCCCTGGGTCTCGGTGTTGCCCAGCTCCGTGACGTCCGGGCCCTCCCCACCGGCGAGCGCGGCCTGGAACTTCTTCGGCGCCTCGAGCCAGGGGATGTACTGCACCACGACGTCGGTCTCGGGGTGCTTCTTCTTGAACTCCGCCTCGACGCTGTCGAGGAACTTGGTCTGGGCGTCGCCGCCCTCACCCATCATCCACACAGTGAGCTTGCTGTTGTCGGCGGCCTTGTCGTCGTCGCCGGAGCCACCGCACGCGGTCAGCACCAACGCGGCCGACGCCACGATGGCGGTGACCGGAGCCAGCCGCTTCCACCTGTTCACGCCATATCTCCCTCAGGGCCGTTTGGCACTAACCTTCTCCGCCGCACCTTAGTAGGAAAATTTCCTTTACAACAGGGGGTGTTCGTGACGGAGGGCACAGGCGACCGTATCGCAGCCGGAGGCCCGGCCGACATCGATGCCGTCCGGGCAGTTCAGGACCCGCATACGCCGACGGGCGCCCGGCCGGTGAGGCCGGGCGCCCGTCGAGGCGCGTGGTGCGGGGTCAGTAGCGCGAGACGCCGCGGCGACGGCCGACACCGGCCACCAGGGCCACGCCGATCGCGGCGAAGAGCACCTGCAGCATCAGCTCGCGCCAGTCGATACCGGCGGTCTCGGCGAAGCCGGAGGCCCGGGCCACGATCGTGCCCAGAAGCGCGGCGCCGACGCCGATCAGCATGTGCAGCCACATCGGCATGTTCTGCCGGCCCGGCACGACCAGCCGGCCCAGCGCGCCGACGATCAGACCAACGACCAGCGCCGTGATGATGCCCCAAACGGTGAGCTCCATGGTCGCCCTCCTCCTTAAGATCCGGTCACACGTTTTTGTGTGGTTACTGTCGTGATCGCTAAGTTCCCGACCGCCCGGAAATCCAAACCGACTCCGATGACGAATTGTTCAGACGTACCCTGACCTGCTGCTTCTCCCCGAAACCCGGCGCGGCGGGCGGACCCGGCGCACCGACAGGGTTCAATGCGCCGAATACGCCGACGGGCGCCCGGCCGTGAGGCCGGGCGCCCGTCGAGGCGCGTGATGCGTCGATCAGTAACGCGAGACGCTGCGGCGGCGGCCGACGCCGGCCACCAGGGCCACGGCGATGGCGGCGAGCACGACCTGCACGGCCAGCTCGGCCCAGTCGATGCCGGCGGTCTGCGTGGCGATGCCGAGCGCGCGGGCCAGGACGGTGCCCAGCAGCGCGGCGCCGACACCGATCACCATGTGCAGCCACATCGGCATGTTCTGCCGGCCCGGCACGACCAGCCGGCCCAGCGCGCCGACGATCAGACCCACGACGAGCGCGGTGACGATGCCCCAGACGGTGAACTCCACGGTCGGTCCTCCTAAAGCGATTTCGCACGTTCTGTGCGGTTACTGTCGTGACCGCTAAGTGCCCGACGCATCGAAAACCGAAACCGGCGGCATCGACCGCCGCTCCCCGGCCGGGACGAACCCGCAGGTGGGAGCGCTGCCAGCAGCTGAAAATTTCCTGGGTACGCGAACGGCCGGCGCCCCTGCGAGGGGACGCCGGCCGGTTCGTGGCTCCGGCGGCTTACTTCTTGCCGGCGGGCTTGCCGTCGCCGGAGTCGGACGAGAGCGCCGCGATGAACGCCTCCTGGGGGACCTCCACCCGGCCCACCATCTTCATCCGCTTCTTGCCCTCCTTCTGCTTCTCCAGCAGCTTGCGCTTCCGGCTGATGTCACCGCCGTAGCACTTGGCGAGCACGTCCTTGCGGATCGCGCGGATGGTCTCCCGGGCGATCACCCGGCTGCCGATGGCCGCCTGGATCGGCACCTCGAACTGCTGGCGCGGGATCAGCGTGCGCAGCTTCGCCGCGATCGTCGTGCCGTACGTGTACGCCTTGTCCTTGTGCACGATCGCGCTGAACGCGTCGACCGGCTCACCGTGCAGCAGGATGTCGACCTTCACCAGGTCGGACGCCTGCTCGCCGGAGGGCTCGTAGTCCAGCGAGGCGTAACCCTTGGTGCGGCTCTTGAGCTGGTCGAAGAAGTCGAAGATGATCTCGGCCAGCGGCAGCGTGTAGCGCAGCTCCACCCGGTCGGCGGAGAGGTAGTCCATGCCGAGCAGGCTGCCCCGGCGACCCTGGCACAGCTCCATCACCGCGCCGACGTAGTCGTTCGGGGTCAGCACCGTGGCCCGCACCGTCGGCTCGTACACCTCGGCGATCTTGCCGGTCGGGTACTCGCTCGGGTTGGTGACCACGATCTCCTCGCCGTCCTCCTGGATGGCCCGGTAGACCACGTTCGGGGCGGTGGAGATCAGGTCGAGGTTGAACTCCCGCTCCAGCCGCTCCCGGATGATCTCCAGGTGCAGCAGGCCGAGGAAGCCGCAGCGGAAACCGAAGCCCAGCGCGCCGGAGGTCTCCGGCTCGTAGACCAGCGCGGCGTCGTTGAGCTTGAGCTTGTCCAGCGCCTCGCGCAGGTTCGGGTAGTCCGAGCCGTCGATCGGATAGAGACCCGAGTAGACCATCGGCTTCGGGTCCTTGTAGCCGCCGAGCGCCTCCTTGGCCGGGTTGTTGTTGATGGTGACGGTGTCACCGACCCGGGACTGGCGCACGTCCTTCACGCCGGTGATGAGGTAACCCACCTCGCCGACGCCGAGCGCGTCGGCCTTCACCATCTCCGGCGAGATGACGCCGATCTCCAGCAACTCGTGGACCGCGCCGGTGGACATCATCTTGATCCGGTCCCGGGCCGAGATCCGGCCGTCGATCACCCGGACGTACGTGACCACGCCCCGGTAGACGTCGTACACCGAGTCGAAGATCATCGCGCGGGCCGGCGACTCGGCCTCGCCCACCGGCGGCACGAACTGCCGGACGATCTCGTCCAGCAGGTAGGGCACGCCCTCGCCGGTCTTACCGGAGACCCTGATGCAGTCCGCCGGGTCGCCGCCGATCAGGTGCGCCAGCTCCTCGGCGTACTTCTCCGGCTGCGCGGCCGGGAGGTCGATCTTGTTGAGCACCGGGATGATGTGCAGGTCGTTCTCGAGCGCCAGGTAGAGGTTGGCGAGGGTCTGCGCCTCGATGCCCTGCGCGGCGTCGACGAGCAGGATCGCGCCCTCGCAGGCGGCGAGCGAACGGGACACCTCGTAGGTGAAGTCCACGTGACCCGGGGTGTCGATCATGTTGAGCACGGCGGTCTCGCCGGCCCGGTCGCCCTCGCGGATCGTCCACGGCATCCGCACGGCCTGGCTCTTGATGGTGATGCCGCGCTCGCGCTCGATGTCCATCCGGTCCAGATACTGCGCGCGCATCTGCCGCGGGTCGACCACACCGGTGAGCTGCAACATCCGGTCGGCCAGGGTCGACTTCCCATGGTCGATGTGGGCGATGATGCAGAAGTTCCGGATGCGCGCCGGGTCGGTGGCACCAGGAGCGTTCGCGCCGGGATCGAGCGTCGGTGGCACAGCGGTCCGTTCTGGTCGGCTGACGTGAGCGGGCCGGCGCGCCGCCGGCCCCCTCCATGGTCCCACGTCGCCCGGCGCGCGCCCGGGCTCCCCCTTCACTCCACCGCTATTCCACAGGTGGCTCGGCTATTCCACGGGTGGCTCGACGAAGAGGGCGGCCAGCCTCGGCAGGCGGCGGCGGGCCTCCTCCTCGTCGTCGAAGTCCCAGAAGTCGTTCAGGTCGGGCACCGGAACCGGGTCACGCTCGGCCGGCAGGTCGGACGCGGTGGCCTTCCGGTACGCGTCCCACGGCACCGCCAGCATCTCCTCGCACTCGAACTCCTCGCCGCTGAGCGCCGCGGCCCGCACCTGCGGCAGCTCGGCCAGCGCGTCCGGATCGCCGACCGCCCGCGCGAACACCGCCCGCCCCTGCGTCATCAGCCAGCCCCGGAAGTACTCGAAGCCGTCGTCCGAGGCGCCGCCGTTGATCAGGTACGCCGCGCCCCAGAGGTCGACCTTGTAGGAGGCGGCGAGCACCCGCCGCTGGTGGTGGGCGTAGCCGACGATCTCCTCCGGGTCGCGCTCGGCCAGCAGCGCGACCGCCCGGGCGGCCACTGCGTCGGGCTCTCCCCCGGCACCGGCGCGGGCGTCGTCGATCAGCTGCCAGAACTCGTCGGTCCTCATGGCAGGCAGTCTGGCAGAGCCCACCGACGCGCCGGTTCGCCGCGCGCCGCCGGTGCGGCAGCATGGTGCGGTGCGCCCGATCTCCCTACCGCCCGTCCCGTACGGGTCGACAGCCGTCCGGCCCGGCTGGGCCGACCTGCCGGCCGGGCTGCGCGACGCGCTGGCCGCCCGGATCGGCGGCCCACCCGCGGCGGTACGGGTGACGGGCGGCGGATTCACCAGCGGCTTCGCCGCCGTGCTGACCGGCCCCGCCGGGGAGCGCGTGTTCGTCAAGGCGGCGGCACTGCACGGGCAACGGCACCTGGTCGACTGGTACGCCCACGAGGCGGCGATCCTGGCCCGGCTCCCGGCCGGGCTGCCGGTGCCCCGGCCGCGCTGGGCGCTCACCGAGTCCGGCTGGTACGCGCTCGCGCTCGACGCGATCGACGGGCACACCCCCGCGCTGCCCTGGGCGCCGGCCGAGCTGGACGCCGCACTCGCCACGTACGCCGAGGTGGCCGCCGCGCTCGCCGGCCCGCCCGCAGAGCTGGCCGCGCTCCGGCTCCCCCGCCTCGCGGACCTGGCCCGCGACGACATCCTCTGGTGGGGCGAGGTGGCCGCCGGCCGCGAGCCGCTGCCCGAGCAGGCGGCCGGCGCCCCGCTGGCCGAGCTGGTCGCGCTGGAGTCGCGCCTGCCCGGGTACGCCGACGCGGCCCCCGGAATGGCCCACGGAGACCTGCGGGTGGACAACCTCCTGATCGACCCCGACGGCCGGGCCTGGCTGTGCGACTGGCCCTGGCTCTGCCACGGGCCGGCCTGGTTCGACCTGGCCGGGCTGCTGCTCACCGCGTACGCCAGCGGCCTGGACGCGGACGCCGCGTTCGCCGGTCACCCGGCGACGGCGGGAGCGCCCGCCGACGCGCTGGACGTGACGCTCGCCGCACTGGCCGGGTACTTCCTGACCGGTGCCGCCGCCGGACCGTCGAACGTCTCCCCGCACCTGCGCGCCCACCAGCGGTGGAGCGGGGAGCAGGCGCTCGCCTGGCTGGCCGAGCGGCAGGGCTGGTCCTGACTGACGAGGGACAGCCATGGCAACAAGCAACCTGGTCCGCGAGCCGGCCCCACCCCGCCGGTTCCCCGTGATCCACCCCGGTTCGGCAAGGCGGCCGCATCCCATCGCCTCCTTGATCCACACCAGCACGGGGAAGTGGCCACATCACACTGCCCCCGACCCCGCCACTTCCCCGACCTGGCGAACCAGTCCACCGACCCTCACCCTTGATCCACACCAGCACGGGGAAAAGGCGGCATCACACGGGCTCTGACCCCGCAACCTCCCCGAACTGGCGCGCCGCCCGACCAGCCTGGGAACGCCGGTCGGCCTGGCGGCGTCCATGGGTGCGGCGGCATGCTGGTGACGAGGGTCGGGTGGGCCCCGGCCGGAGGCGTTTTGGCTCGTCCGGGGCCGACCTGGTAGCCTGGCTTTTCGCGCGGCGATGACGCATGCTCGTCGTGCGCGAAAGCAGACCAACCCGAGCTATCAAGACGAGGCTGTCGCGTGGCGAACATCAAGTCCCAGATCAAGCGCAACCGGCAGAACGAGAAGCGCCGGCTGCGTAACAAGTCGGTCAAGTCGTCGCTGAAGACCGCCATCCGGAAGTTCCACGAGGCTGCGGAGGCGGGCGACACCGAGAAGGCCACCGTGCTCATGCGTGAGGCCACCCGCAAGCTGGACAAGGCTGCCAGCAAGGGTGTCATCCACTCGAACCAGGCGGCCAACCGGAAGTCGGCGATCGCCAAGCGCGTCGCCTCGTTCTCTGCCTGACCAGCGCTACAGATTCCACCGGAAGCCCCGGGGCCACGAGCCACGGGGCTTCCGCCTGTCCGCACTCCCCCGCAGTGCCCGCTACGCGCCGCGCGCGTGTCGTGGTGCGTGGCGCGCGTGCGCCGCACGGGGATCTTGGACGATTTCGGCCCCTATGGGGGCCATTTCGTACCAAGATCTGCGGGGTGATCGCGCCGCGGTCGGGCGCAGCGCGAGGCGGCGGAGGGCGGGCGGCGGAGGCCCAGCGCAGGGGCGGGAGAGCGCAGCCCGGTGGCTGCGGCTATCGCTCGTTCGGGCGGTCGAACGTCGCGCGTTGCGGATGGTGGTAGCGGACGCCCCGGGAATCCGCGGTCACGCCGCCGGGCAGCACACGGGCACTCGTGGGCACCCGGGCCCGGCCGACCACCGGCTCCATCTGGCGGCGGAAGCGGTCCCGCTCCTGCTCGGGCACCTGCGCCGCAGTGCGGACGACCATCTCGGCCACCACGTCGTTGAGCTTGACCATCGCGGCCACCGCGATCGGCAGCACCAGCACCGCCCACCAGCTCACCAGTTCGGCGAGCGCGAGCAGGACAGCCAGCGCCACCGCGCCCTCGAAGAAGAGGAAGCAGAGCACCCCACCCGGGTTGACGAAGCGCAGTCCCAGCACCCGGGCGTAGAGCGGGCGGTACCGCTCCTCGTCCGTGGCCACCGTCGACCACGCTCGGGTCACCGGGCGCCGCCCTGCCGGGCCGCGGCCACCGAGAACACGGCCCGCTCCAGCGCGTACGCCCGGTCGTCGGCGCCGCCCTTGACCGCCGCATTGCACTCGGCCGCCACCCGCATCGCCTCGACCAGGCCCTCCGGCGTCCAGCCCCGGGCGCGTACCTGGGCCTTCTCGATCTTCCAGGCCGGCATGCCGAGCGTCTTCGCCAGCTGGAAGGCGCTGCCCCGGCCTGCGGCGGCGACCCGGGCGACGGTCCGTACGCCGTCGGCCAGCGCGTCGGCGATCGGCACCGGGTCGACGCCGACGTGCAGCGCCCACCGCAGCGCCTCCAGCGCGCCTGGTACGTCACCGACCATCGTCGCGTCGGCGACGGTGAAGCCGGTGACCTCGGCCCGCCCCCGGTAGTAGCGGGCGACGGTGTCCGCGCCGATCCGGCCGTCGGTGTCGGCGACCAGCTGCGAGCAGGCGGCGGCCAGCTCACGCATGTCGTTCCCGACGGCGGCGACCAGCGCGTCGGCCGCGTCGGGCGTGCACTTGCCGCCGATGCGGCGGATCTCGTCCCGCACGAAGGCGGCCCGCTCCCGGTCGCCCTTCAGCTTCACCGCCGGCACCACTGTGGCGCCCGCAGCCCGCAGACCGTCGGCAAACGCCTTGCCCTTGGCCCCGCCCAGGTGCAGCACCACGAGCTGCACCTCCGGGTCGGGGTTCTTCGCGTACGCGAGCAGCGCTGTCGACAGGTCCTTGCGGGCGTCCTGCCCGGAGCGCAGCACGAGCACCCGGCGACCGCCGAACAGCGACGGGCTGAGCATCTCGGCGATCTCACCGACGGTGAGCGTGCCGGCCTGGTACTCCCGTACGTCGACGTCGGGGTCGACCTCGCGGGCCCGGGCGACGGCTTCGGTGACCGCTCGCGTGGCGAGCAGCTCCTCGTCGCCGAGGACGAGCACAATAGGAGGCAGGTCGGCGGGGGTCACGTCGCCCATACTCGCACGCCCTCCGACCCGGCCGGGCCTGCTCATCGGGGACTGTGACGGCGCAGCCCGCACACAGCGCAAATCCAGACATTTGACTTGATTCCTCATCTACCGCGACAAGATTCCCCTGATTCAGCGTGGCCGCCCCGACTCGGCGCCGCGTTTCACCACCGCGAGGCCGGCATCCCCCCGGACCGCCGCGACGTCCCCGTCGGTGTCGGTACGCAGCACCCGCGCACCAGCCCGGGTCAGCCGGTCCAGCAGCCCGGCGTTGGGGTGCCCGTAGTCGTTGTCGACGCCCACGCACACCAGCGCCACCGCCGGACGCACCGCGGCCAGGAACTCCGGCGCCTGGTACGGCGACCCGTGGTGGGCGACCTTCAACACGTCGGCCCGGATCGCGGCGGCCGGTGTGGTTTCCAGCATCGCCCGCTGCTCCTCCGTCTCGGCGTCACCGGTGAGCAGGATCCGTACCCCGCCCACGGTGGCGGCCAGCACCAGCGAGTTGTTGTTCGGATCCGACCGGCTGCCCCGCAGCGGGTACGGCGGCCCGACCGCGACCAGGTCCACCGCACCCGCTGACCACCGCCAGCCCGCCTGCACCGGGGTCAGCGGCGCACCTGCCCCGCGGGCCGCCTCGCGTACCTGGGCGGCACCGAAGGGCGGCTCGGACCAGGACGGACCCACCACCGCACCCACCCGCCGGCCCCGGAACACCCCGGCCACGCCGCCGACGTGGTCGACGTGGAAGTGGCTGACCACCAGCAGCGGCACCTCGCGTACGCGAAGGCGGCGCAGGCAGGCGTCCACGCCGGACGGCTCCGGGCCGGCGTCGACCACCACGGCCCGGCCGACGGCGACCGGCAGCACCACCGCGTCCCCCTGCCCCACCGCGCACGCCACCACCACCCAGCCGCGCGGCGGCCAGCCCGAGGCGAGCAGCCGGATCGGCACCGCGCCCAGCACCACCGCCACCGCGACGACAGCGATCAGCCGCCTCGCCCGGCGTCGGCGGAAGGCGAGCAGCAGCGCCACGCTCACCGCCGCCAGCAGCAGGGCGCCTGCCACCCCACCCGCCCACGGCAGGTTCCCGGCCGGCAGGTCCGCCCCGTACGCGGCGACCGCCACCAGCCAGCGCGCCGGCCAACTCGCCAGCCAGGCCAGGAACTCCGCACCGCCCGGCCACACCGGCGACAGCACCGCCGCCAGCACGCCGAGCACGGTGGCCGGCGCGACGGCCGGCACCGCCAACAGGTTCGCCGGCACCGCCACCAGGCTCACCGTCGCGGACAGCCCGGCGATCACCGGGCCGCAGGCCAGTTGCGCGGCAGCCGGCACCGCGAGCGCCTCGGCCAGCCCGGTCGGTACGCCCCGGCGCCGCAACGCGTCCCGCCAGCCCGGCGCGAGCAGCAGCAGTCCCCCGGTGGCGCAGACCGACAACGCGAAACCCGGGTCGCCCGCGAGATCCGGGTCGTACAGGACCAGGCCGGTGACAGCGGCGGCGAGCGCCGGCAGCGCCGACCGGGACCGCCCGGCGGCGAGCGCGGCGAGCCCGATCGCGCCCATCGCGGCGGCACGCACCACGCTCGGCGAGGGCCGCACGAGAATGACGAACCCGACGAGCGCGAGGACGCAGAGCACGGCGGCGGTACGCGGACCGGCGCGCGCCCAGCGTGCCAGCAGCAGCACCGCTCCGACGACGATCGCCACGTTGGACCCGGACACCGCGTTGAGGTGCGTCATCCCGGTGGCCCGGAAGTCCTCCTCCACCTCCGGCAGCAGCCGGCTGGTGTCGCCCACCACCAGGCCCGGCAACAGACCGCCCGGCGCGTCGGGCAGCGGCTCGCAGGCCCGTTGCAGCCCGGCCCGCAGCACCCCCGCGGCCCGTTGCGGCCACGACGCGTCGCCGCGCAGCGTGGGCGGTTCGGCGGTGGAGAGCACGGCTGCGGTCAGGTCACCGCCGCGCGGGGCGGCCAGCCTCCCCCGGCTGGTGACCCGCTGGCCGGGAAGCAGTGGACGCCAGGCCGGGTCGGTGGCGAGCACCAGGGCGCGTACCGGGCCGGTGACGCGGGCGCCGTCGGGTCCGGTGAGCCGGATCAGATCCACGCGGACCAGCAGCATCGGTTGCCGGCCGGGCGCGCCGCGTACCGGGCGGGGATCGTCGCGCAGCACCAGCTCGGCGGTGACCGGGGCACTGTCGGTGACGAGCGCGCGGATCGGGTCGGCGTCGCGGACCGCGACCCGGGCGCCGGTGGCCGCCGCGCCGCAGAGCACGCCGAGCAGCACGGCGACCGCGATCCAGCCGTAACGGCGGACCGCCGCACCCGGCCGGCCGAGCACGCCGCCCAGGTGCAGGCCCGTGAGCAGGGCGAGCGCGGCAGCGACGGCGGCCACCCACACCGTGACCCGGACGGTGAGGTGCAGCCCGGCCAACGCGGCGAGCCAGGCCGCAACCGCCAGCCCGGCCAGCCGCAGGTCGGGCACATCGCGGTCGGCCGCGCCACCGTCGAGGGGCGCGGGGCGTGGCCCGCGTCTGGCGGTCACACCGTCACCAGTTCCTTGAGCTGCTCGTACCGGGCGTCGCCGATGCCGTCGACCTGCCGCAGGTCGGACACGGACCGGAACCCGCCGTTGCGGTCCCGGTGGTCGAGGATCCGCTGCGCGAGCACCGGACCGACGCCCGGCAGCGCGTCGAGCTGGGCCAGCGTCGCGGTGTTCAGGTTGACCGGTCCGGCGGGCGCCGCCGAGCCACCCGGTGCACCACCACCGGCCGCCGGGCCGGGCGCGGCCTGCCCGGGTGGGGCGGTGACGCCGACCAGGATCAGCTCCCCGTCGGTGACCTTGCGGGCCGGGTTGAGCAGCGCCACGTCGACGCCGGGCAGCGCACCGCCGGCCGCCTCGATCGCGTCGGCCACCCGCGCGCCCGCAGGCAGGCGGACCAGGCCGGGGCGCCGGACCTTGCCGGCCAGCGCGACGACCACCTGACCGGGTGAGCCGGCCGGCGCGGGCACCCCGGGAACGGTTTCGGTCGCCGCACTCACCGGCGCCTCGGCGGAAGCCGCGACCGGCTGGACGGGCTCGGCGCTGGGACGCGCGCGCCACGCCCAGACGGCGGCCACCAGGACCACCACTGCGGCCACCGCCGCGAGCGCGCGTACGCCCCGGCGCCCGGGATCGAACGCCCCGGGGCCGGGCAGTCGCGACGCGAGCCCGCGCTCGATTGCCGGAGCGTCGCCTATGCCGTCGGCGTCCGGATCGGCGGAGGCCGGATCAGCCCCGAACGGATGCTCCCGCCCGCCGTAGCGCTCCGGGAATCCGGGGCGCAGCCCGAAACCCGGCTCGATCTCGTCCGGCGCACGCCCGAGCCGCCCTCGGGCACCGGGCCGACGCCGAGCAGGCGGACCGGCGTCCTGCTCGCCCGGCGGCTGTGGGTCGCGGGTGCCGGCCCGGCCAGAGGCATCCCCGAGGCTCGCGCCGGACCCGCCGGTGAAGATCGGCACGGCATCGTCCGGCCCGGGCAGGGAAAGGCCGGGCCGCCAGAAGGACCGCGCCGCTCGGCCGCCCTGCTCGACGAGATCCGGGCCGGGCTGGGCCTCTCCGGCTCGATGGCCGGACTCGCCCAAGCGGCCGGCGCGGATCGGCGGGACGGCGGCGGCATCCGTGAACCCGAACAGCCGGGCGAGCCGCCGCCGTACCGTCGTCTCCTGGTCGTCTGGCACGGCTCGGGACGCTACGGCGACGGCTCGTCAACAGTCGGCCGGTGAACTCTGACCTGTGGACAGCGGGCGCACTGTGGACAGGATCCCGATCAAGCCCTGACTGTGCTAGGGCAGCCGGGAGGCGAAGCTCAACGTGCCTCCGGGTCCAGCCCGAGCGCGGCCCGTCCCCCGTCGACCGGCACCGTCGCGCCGTTGACGAAGGAGGCGCGGTCGGAGAGCAGGAACGCGACCACCTCGGCCACCTCGTCGGTACGCCCGATCCGGCCGAGCGGGTGCAGCCGGGCCATCTCCGCGTCGACGTGTGCCACCTCCACGGGGTCGAGCCCGGCCAGGTAGGCGGCGTGCCGTTCGGTGTGGATGGAGCCGAGTGCGACGGCGTTGGCGCGGATCCCGCGCGGACCGTAGTCGACGGCGAGCGCCCGGGTCAGCCCCTCCAACGCGGCCTTCGCGGTGGCGTACGGCAGAGCACCCGGCACGGCCCGGCGGGCCTGGTGGGACGAGACGTTGACGATCGCGCCGCCGGTGCGTGCGGCCAGGAACCGGCGTACGGCGGTGCCGGCCCCGGCCACGGCGGGGCGCAGGTTGAGCGCGATCAGGTCGACGACCTCGCTCGCGGGCGCGCGGTGCAGGTCGGCGTCGCGGAAGACGGCGGCGTTGTTGACCCAGCCGGCCAGTGGCGCGTGTGCCTCGGCGCGGTCGGCGGCCCGCCCGGTGACCGCCTCGTCGCCGGCGTCGCCTGTGACGGCGTGCAGGCGGTCGGCCAGTGGATGCCGGGCCAGCCAGTCCAGCGCGCTGGTGTCCCGCTCGACCACGACCACAGTGCCACCGTCGGCGGCCAGCCGTTCGACGATCGCCCGTCCGACGCCGCGCCCGCCGCCGGTGACGACGTACGACAGGGGGCTCATCCGGCCACCCTAGGGCGTGCGGCGGTGCACCACCACGCATGCCAGCCCGGGTCCGGCGTGCGCGGCGACGACCGCTCCGGCCTCGGTGACGTACGTGTCGTGCAGGCGGTCGCCCAGCCGCTCGGTCAGCGCCGCCAGCAGCTGCTCGGCCCGTTGCGGCGCGGCGAGGTGGTGCACGGCGAGGTCCACCTGGGCGTCGCCTGCCGCCTCGACGGCGAGGTCGACCAGGCGTGCCACGCCCCGGCTGGCGGTACGGACCTTGTCCTTGACCACGATCGCGCCGTCCGGCATGTGCATGATCGGCTTGACCGAGAGGGCGGTGCCGAGCAGTGCCTCGGCCGCGTTGATCCGGCCGCCCCGGCGCAGGAACTCCAGCGTGTCGACGTAGAAGTAGATGGTGGTCCTGGTGACCGCGTCCAGCGCCGCGTCGCGTACCCCGGTCAGGTCGGCGCCTCCGGCGGCGGCCGCGGCGGCGGCGAGCGCCGGGAAGCCGAGGCCCATGCCGGTGGATCGGCTGTCGACGACTGTGACCCGGTCGTCGCCGACCTCGGCGGCGGCGAGCCGGGCGGCCTCGACGGTGCCGGACAGCTCGGCGGACAGGTGCACCGACACCACACCGTCGGCGCCCTCGGCGAGCAGCGTGCGGTAGACCTGCGCGAACTGTTCGGGCGCGGGCCGGGACGTGCTCACCGAGACCCGCCGGCCGCTGAGCGCGCGGGTGGCGTCGGCCGGGGAGGTCTCGACGCCCTCCAGCCCTTCCGCGCCGTTGAGCACGACGGTCAGCGGGACGACTGTGAGCCCGCGTGCGCGGACCACGTCGGGGGGCAGGTAGGCGGTGGAGTCGGTGACGACCGCGACGGGCATGACCGGCACGCTAGCCGATGGCCCTGTGAGTTGCCGGGGCCGGAGGTGTCAGACGGCGTCGGTGAGCGCCGGCTGGGTGATCAGGCCGACGTTGTGCGCACGCAGGTGCCAGCCCCGCACGTCGTCGTGGCGCAGTTCGGTCCAGTGGCAGTTCGCCAGCGAGCCGAGGCTGCGCAGCACCGTGTGGTCCCAGCCGAGCAGGTGCCCGACGCCCTGCCGGGCGCCGCCCCCGTGGGTGGTCACCACGACGGTGCCGCCGACGGCGAGGTCGGCCGCGTCCTGGAACCCGGCGCCGAGCCGGGCGCCCAGGTCACCAAGGGGCTCGATGCCGGCGCCGGGGTCGGGGTCGCCGGCCCGCCAGCGGGCGTACTCGTCGGGGAACCGCTCGGCCGCCTCGGTCAGGGTGAGGCCCTGCCACTGGCCGAAGTGCCGTTCACGCAGCCGGGCGTCGGAGCGGACCGGCAGCCCGGTCAGCGCCGCGAGCGCGGCGGCGGTGTCGGCGGCCCGGCGCAGGTCGCTGGCGACGATCGCGTCCGGGCGCAGCGCGGCCAGCACCGGCGCGGCGGCGCGCGCCTGTTCCCGGCCGAGGTCGTTGAGCGGCACGTCGGTCTGCCCCTGGACCCGGCTCGCGGCGTTCCAGTCGGTGTTGCCGTGCCGCCAGACGATCAGGCGGGTCATTCGGCGGTGGCGGTGCCGGCGGCCGAGTCGGCCAGGTCGCGATCGGTGAACGGGATCTGCGGGCAGTCCTTCCAGAGCCGGTCGAGGGCGTAGAACTCGCGCTCCTCGGTGTGCTGGACGTGGACCACGATGTCGACGTAGTCGAGCAGCACCCAGCGGCCACCCCGCTCGCCCTCGCGGCGTACCGGCTTGGCCTTCTCCGGCAGCTCCAGCAGGCGCTCCTCGATGGCGTCGACGATGGCGAGCACCTGACGCTCGTTCGGAGCGGCGGCCAGCAGGAACGCGTCGGTGATCGCGAGCTGGTCGCCCACGTCGATGATGACGATGTCCTGTGCCTTCTTGTCGGCCGCGGCCTGGGCGGCGGCCATCGCCAGCTCGTGCGCGCGTTCGGAAACTGTCACCGTTCTCCTTCGATCAACCGTGCGACCCTCCAAGCGTCTCACACCCGGCCGTGCGGCGACTTGTCAGTTCTGGTCGATTTCAGGCATGAACCGGGACACACGGGGGCGAATCACCGCTGGTAAAGACGCCGTTTCGCGATGTACTGCACCACACCGTCGGGCACCAGGTACCACACCGGCTCCCCCCGGGCGACCCGCGCGCGGCAGTCGGTCGAGGAGATCGCCATCGCGGGCACCTGCACCAGGCTCACCGAGTCGGCCGGCAGGTGCTTGTCGGTGAGTTCGAAACCGGGCCGGGTCACGCCGATGAAGTGGGCCAGTTCGAGCGCTTCGTCCAGGTCCTTCCAGGAGAGGATGCGCTCCAGGGCGTCCGCGCCGGTGATGAAGAACAGCTGGGCCTTCGGGCCGTACTCGGCGTGCAGGTCGCGCAGCGTGTCGACGGTGTAGGTGGGACCGCCCCGGTCGATGTCGACGCGGCTCACCTGGAAACGCGGGTTGGAGGCGGTGGCGATCACCGTCATGAGGTAGCGGTCCTCGGCCGGGGTGACCGCTTCCTCCGCCTTCTGCCACGGTTGCCCGGTCGGCACGAAGACGACCTCGTCCAGGCCGAACCGGTCGGCCACCTCGCTCGCCGCCACCAGGTGCCCGTGGTGGATCGGGTCGAACGTGCCGCCCATGATGCCGACCCGCTGGATGTCTTCCTCCACCCCGCGATCGTAGGCCGCGCGGCGGGCGGTCTCGGGCGGGGTCGGCCACGCCGGGCGGGTGGTCCCCGCCCGGCGTGCCCCCGGTCAGGCCGACGCGGCGGCCACCGCCGTCCGGGCCACCAGCGCCCGGCGCATGTCGTCGTCCAGGTCGGTCACCCATCGCCGCAGGCCGGGCGTGAGGTCGTCGCGGGCCAGCAGCGCCGCGGCCATTTCCCGGGTGGGTTGCGACACGGCGTAGCGGGGGTACGCGGCCACTGTGACCGCGTCGGCCACCCACGCGGTACGCAGCCGCGCCGTCGCCGGCATGTCGGTGAAGTAGCGCTCCACGTACCCGGCGGTCAGCTCGGCCTGCTCGGGCTGCCAGAAGCCCTCGGCGGTCGCCTCGACGAGCCGGTTCGACAGCTCGGTGCTGCGCGTGACGATCTCCCACGCGGCCCGCTTCGCGTCGGCGTCGGGCAGCGCGGCCCGGCACGCGGCGGCCTGCTCGGCACCGGTGGCGCTGCGGTCGGCGTCGGCCTCGGCGTCGATCTCCGGCGCACCGGCGGCCCCGAGCACCACGAGCCGGCGCAGCACCGCCCAGCGCAGGTCGGCGTCGACCGCGAGCCCCGGCGGCACGTCCTTGCCGGCGAGCCAGCCGGTCAGCATGACCGTGTCGGTGGTCGCGCCGATCAGGCCCCGCGCCGCCGCCAGTTGCAGGGAGCCGCCCGCGGGCGCCGAGTCGAGCAGCGCCGTGCAGGCGGTCGCCACCCGCAGCAGCGCCGCGTCACGGGCGAGCGGATCGAGGTAGCGGTCGATCAGCCGGCGACTGAGCAGCAGCACGTCCTCGACGATCGTCACCTCGCTCTCGGCGGGAAGCGCCGCCCCGATCAGCTCGGCGAGCGCGCCGGCCGGCCGTTCCCCGTCGGTGACCGCGTCCAGCGTCTCGGCCCAGAGCAGCGCCCGGGCCAGCGAATCGTCGAGGCCGGGAAGCAGCAGCGGCACCGCGTCCGCCGAGGCCGGATCGAGCCGGATCTTCGCGAACGTCAGGTCACCGGCGTTCGGCAGCACGAGCCCGGTGGCGGGCCGCCCGACCAGCTCCGGCAGCGGCGTGCGGCCACCGTCGGCGTCGGGGTCGAGGTCGACCTCGAACCGGTACGCCGGTCCGTCCGCGCAGTGGTGGGCCACCCCGATTCGGTGTGGCCGCAGCACCGGGTGGCTCGCCGGGGCGGTCTGCACGATCGCCACGTCGGTCCACCGCCCGTCGGCGTCCACAGCGGTGTCGACCCGCAGTGTGTTCACCTGCGCGCGGCGCAGCCAGCGTTCCGCCCAGCCGTCCAGGTCGCGACCGCTCGCCGCGCCGAGGGCAGCAAGCAGGTCGGCGAGCGTGGCGTTGCCGAACCGGTGCGCCGCGAAGTGCGCGTTCAGCCCGGCCAGGAACGCCTCGTCACCGAGCCAGGCGACGAGCTGGCGCAGCACGCTGGCGCCCTTGGCGTACGAGATGCCGTCGAAGTTCAGCAGCGCCTGCGCGGCGTCGGCGACCTCCTCCGGGGCCACCGGGTGGGTGGAGGGACGCTGGTCGGCGGTGTAGCCCCACGCCTTGCGGCGGCTGGCGAACGTGGTCCATGCCCGGTCGAACCGGGTCGCCTCGGCGGTGACCCGGGTGCCCAGGTATTCGGCGAAGGACTCGTTGAGCCACAGGTCGTCCCACCAGCTCATGGTGACCAGGTCGCCGAACCACATGTGCGCCATCTCGTGGGCGATGGTGGTGGCGCGCAGCTCCCGCTGGGTGTCCGTGACCGCCGAGCGGAACACGTAGTCGTCGCGGATCGTGACCAGGCCCGGGTTCTCCATCGCGCCGGCGTTGAACTCGGGCACGAACGCCTGGTCGTACTTGCCGAACGGGTAACGCTCGGCGAACAGCTCGTGGAAGCGGTCGAAGCACTGCCGGGTGACGGTGAGGATCTCCTCGGCGTCGGCGTCCAGGTGGGCGGCGAGCGAACGGCGGCAGTAGAGGCCGAGCGGGATGCCGTCGTGCTCGGCGCGCAGCACGTGCCAGGGCCCGGCGATCAGCGAAACGAAGTAGGTCGCCAGCGGCTCGGTGGTGGCGAACTCCCAGCGCCCGGGCGCGGGGCGGTCGGCGAGCGGCCCGTTGGCGGCGACGGTCCACTCCGGCGGCGCGGTGACGGTCAGCGTCACCGGCGCCTTCAGGTCGGGCTGGTCGAACGCGGCGAAGATGCGCGGCCCGTCGTCCAGGAAGGACATCGCGTAGAGGTAGGTCTCGCCGTCGGCCGGGTCGACGAAACGGTGCAGCCCCTCGCCGGTGTTGGAGTAGGCCATCTCGGCCTCGACGGTGAGCGTGTTGTCCTCGGCCAGGCCGGTCAGCGGCAGCCGGTCGCCGGCCAGCAGGGCCGGGTCGAGGTCGTTGCCGTTGAGGCGGGCGGCGAGGAGTCGGCGCGGCTTGACGTCGACGAAGGTCTCGGCGCCGGGGGTGGCCCGGAACCGGATGGTGACGGCGGAGCGGAACCGCTCGGCGTCGCCGGTCAGGTCGAGGTCCACATCGTAGGACTCGACGGTGATCGACGCGCGGCGCGCGGTCGCCTCTGCACGGGTGAGGCTCGGCATCCGCTTATCCTGCCCGATGAGGTCCGCTCGGGCCTTCTCGTTACGCATGGCGATGGAGGAGCAGCGATGGGTCAGCACCCCAAGGGCGATTTCGACCTCTCCCGGGCGGTTTGGCAACGGGCAGAGGGCGACACCTCCGAGGGAGCGGTCGAAGTGGCATTCGTCGACGACCTGATCGGTATGCGCAACTCCGCCGAGCCGGACGGGCCCGTGCTGGTCTTCACGCAGGCCGAGTGGGACGCGTTCGTCGCGGGCGCCCAGGACGGCGAGTTCGACCTGGACTGAGCGCACCTCAGTCACCGTCGCCCCAGCCGAGCCCACCCGGGCCGGGCGCGTGGTGGAAGCCGGGGTGACCGGCCACGTCGGCGCAGCGCTCGCCGTCGGGCCCGGCGGCGTCGCAGAACAGCCGCTCGGCGCGGTGCCAGGCGTCCGCCGGGGACAGCGCCGCCGCCCCGAGCGCCAGCTCCGGGCGGAGCAGGCCGAGTGCTTCGGCGTACGCCACGGCGTGCTCCCGCGCGACGGCCGGATCGTCGGCGGCGAAGCCCAGGTGCACGGTGAAGTAGCGCGGCGGGCGGGACCCGGCGCGCCGGGGCGTGCCGATCAGCGGCCCGTCGCGGCCGTCGCCGCGCAGCCCGGCCACTGCCTCGCGGTGCCGTCGTGCCGCCCTGTCGTCACGCATCAGTGCCCTCCCCCGTCGCCGGTGACGCCCGCCGGACGTCGCGCCGGCGGGCGGCGGGCCGGTCGCCCGCCGGTCCGCGAACCCGAGCCAACCAGCTTTTCCGCGCCCGGGGAGGGGCCAGCGCCCGCCCGCGTGGCCGGCCCCTCCCCCAGGGGGCCGGAGCTGCTGGAATGGAGGGTTCGGCCGCGCCGGCCCGGGTAGGCAGGCAGCGCCGCCGAACCGCGTCAGGAGCAGCCGAGATGAGCACCATGCCGAGCGACCGGAGCCCGGACAGCACGCTGGCGTTCCTCCGGGAGGGCTACCGCTTCGTCGGCTCCCGCTGCGACCGCCTCGGCAGCGACGTCTTCCAGACCCGGCTGCTGCTGGAGCCGACCATCTGCCTGCGCGGCCGGGAGGCCGCCGAGCTGTTCTACGACGAGGAGCGGTTCGTCCGGCGCGGCGCCATGCCCATGCGCGGGCAGCGCACGCTCACCGGCGTCGGCGGCGTGCAGGGCCTCGACGGGCAGGCCCACCTGGTCCGCAAGGCGATGTTCATGTCGATCATGACGCCGGCCGCGATCCGCCGCCTCGGGGAGATCTTCGACGAACAGTGGCGGGCCCGGATCCTCGACTGGGCGGGCAGCGGCCCGGTGGTGCTCTACGACGAGGTGGGCCGGATCCTGACTCGTACGGTCTGGGCCTGGGCCGGGGTTCCGCTGGCCGAGGCAGACGTGCCGCGCCGCACCGCCGAGATGCACGCCATGATCGAGGCGCCGGCCGCGGTGGGCCCCCGGCACTGGCGCGGACGCCTCGGCCGCCGGCACGCGCAACGCTGGGCCGGCGAGCTGATCGAGCGGGTACGCGCGGGCGCGGTGCCCGCCCCGGAGGGCAGCACGCTGGCGGTGGTGGCCGGGCACCGGGACGAACGAGGGCTGCCGCTGCCGCGCCGGATCGCCGCTGTGGAACTGCTGAACGTGCTGCGCCCCACCGTCGCGGTGGACCGGTACGTGGTCTTCGCCGCGCTGGCGCTGCACGACCACCCGCACTGGCGGGACCGGCTACCCGGCGACGACGCCGCGACCGAGCAGTTCGTGCAGGAGGTACGCCGCTACTACCCGTTCTTCCCGGTCGCCGCGGCCCGGGTCCGCCGCTCGTTCCAGTGGCGCGGGTACGCGTTCCCGCAGGGCCGGCGGGTGCTGCTCGACCTGTACGGCACCAACCACCACCCCGACGTGTGGCCGGAGCCGGAACGGTTCCGCCCGGAGCGCTTCGCCGGCCGGCGCGACGACCCGTTCGGCCTGGTCCCGCAGGGCGGCGGCGACCACGACACCGGCCACCGCTGCGCCGGTGAGTGGATCACGATCGAGCTGATGAAGCGGGCGGTGACGAACCTGACCGGCGCGATGAGCTACCGCGTACCGCCGCAGGACCTGGCGCTCGACCTCGGGGCCATGCCGGCGTTGCCGCCCGGCGGGCTGGTGCTCGACGGGGTACGCCCGGCCGACGGCGCACGCCCGGCCGGTGGGGTACGCCCGCTGCGCTGAACCGGGCCGAGCCGGGGTCGATCTCGCCGGCCGCGATATCCGGCTGCGCTAACCGGCACAGCCGGCCAGAACGGTTTCAGCAGCCGCATTCCGGGCAAGTCGCGTCACCCGCCACGAGGGGAGACGACATGACCCGACCGACCGCCGCGCCGCCACGCGACGCGGGCGCCGCGTCCGCGTCGGTCCGGCTGCCGATGGCGTACGTCCTGCCGCTGCGCGCCCACGACGACGGCGGCCTGGACGAGCTGACCGGGTACCTGCGCGAGCTGAGCCGGTGGGTCGACGTGGTGGTGGTCGACGGATCGGCGCCGGAGTCGTTCGCCCGGCACGCCGAAGCCTGGCGCGGACTGGTCCGGCACGTGCCGCCGGACCCGGCGCTGCGCGGGCGCAACGGCAAGGTGCTCGGCGTGCTCACCGGCGTCGCGCTGGCCCGGCACGAGCACGTGGTGATCGCCGACGACGACGTCCGGTACGACCGGGCGGCCCTGTGCGCGGTGCACCAACTGCTGGACGGGGTGGACCTGGTCCGGCCGCAGAACCACTTCGACCCGCTGCCCTGGCACGCCTGGTGGGACACCGGCCGGACGCTGCTGGCCCGCGTGTTCGGCGGGGACTGGCCGGGCACGCTCGGGGTGCGGCGGAGCACGTTCCTGGCGATGGGCGGCTACGACCCCGACGTGCTCTTCGAGAACCTGGAGCTGGTCCGGACCGTGCGCGCGTACGGCGGCAGCACCGCCACCCCGGCGTGGCTGTACGTGCGGCGGCTACCGCCCTCCGTCGCGCACTTCCTCGGGCAGCGCGTCCGGCAGGCGTACGACGAGACGGCCCGGCCGGTGTGGCTGCTGGCCGCGCTGACGGTGCTGCCGGCGACGGCTGTCGCGCTCGCCACCCGCCGGCCCGGGCTGCTGCTGCGCGCCGGACTGGCGACGGTGGCCGTGGCGGAGCTGGGCCGGCGACGGGCCGGCGGCGCCCGGGTCTTCCCGGCGCACACGAGCCTGGCCGCGCCCGCCTGGGTGCTGGAACGTGGCCTGTGCGCGTGGCTGGCTGTGGGCCGGCGGCTGCGCGGCGGGGTGCCCTACGCGGGCGCCCGGCTGCGGACGGCGGCCCACCCCACAGGGGTCCTGCGCCGGCGGATGGCGCGGCGCCGCCCCGACGATCTGGTGCTGTGGGTGGAGACCGGGGCGGTGCCCCCGCCGCCGCTGCGCGCCGAGGTGTAAGGAAGGGCCCCTTTTTGTCGCCCAGGCGATAAAAAGGGGCCCTTCCCAACCGAGAGCGCGGACCTTCAGGAGGACCGCACCTGCTCGGCGCTGTGCCGGACGTCCTGGGCGGCGGCGCGGCCGTCGTCCTTGACCGCGTACGCGGCGTCCTGCGCGGTGGCCTTCACCGACTCGGCGGCGTGCTGCGCCGGCTCGCGCAGCTCGTCCTTCAGCTCGGTGGCGACCTCACCCAGCTTCTCCTTGACGACGCCGCCGTGCTCGGCGGCCTTCTCCTTGACCTGCGCGGCGACCTGCTGCTCGCGGCGGGTGGCCGGGATCAGCGAGGAGACCAGCATGCCGACACCGAAGGCGATCACGCCGGCGGCGATCGGGTTGCCCTCGGACTTGCGCCGCACCACCTGCGGCGCCCGGTGCGCGGCGTCGCTCACCGTGGCGGCGGCGGACTGCGCCTTGTCGCCCACCGTGGACGCCATCGAGGAGGCGTGGTCGCCCACCGAGTGGGCGGCGTGGCCGGTGCCGTGGCCGAGATCCGATGCGGTTCCCATCACCTTGTCCTTCACGTTCGTCAGCGCGCTGCGTACGCGCTGCTTGCGGTCGTCGACGATGCGGCTCGGGCTGACCTTGTACGCCAGGGCGTCCACGTCCGAGCTGAGGTTGTTGCGGGTGGCTTCGATCTCGCGGCGGATCTGCTCGGGATCGGTGCTCATCGGATGACTCCCTCCGGGTGCGGCTTGAGCGCGTCGGGGATGCGCTGCACGCTGTCGTTCGTCTGCTTCAGGCCGCGGATCCGCTCGGCGTTCTTCTTGCCCATCGAGTACAGGACCGCCGCGACAGCGGCCCAGATGACGGCCACGATCAGCGCGGCCAGCCCGGAGTCCATGACGTTGTCGAGGAACTGCCAGATCGCGATCGAGACGAAGAGCGCCACCATGTAGCCGCCGAAGCCGGCGCCGCCGAACAGTCCGGCGGCCTTGCCCGCCTTCTTGCCCTCCTGGCGGATCTCCGCCTTTGCGAGCTCGACCTCCTGGCGCATCAGCGTGGACAGGTCAGTGGTGACCTGACGCATCAGGTCGCCGAGCGAGCTGCCGCGCACCTCGTCGGCATGGGGCGGGGCACCCGCCGCCTGATAGCCGGGGTCCTGCGTGGGTACGGTCACGCCGTCGCCTCCCTTCTGCCGATACGGCCGGTCACGGGCGGGGAGCGCCGGTCGACGGGACACCCGGCAGCGGGTCGGTGCGCTCCGGCGGCGGCAGCGGCTGACCGGTGCCACCCGCCGGGTCGGCCCAGGTGTTCGGGGCGCCGCCGGTCGGGTAGGTCGCGCCCGGCGCGGAGTAGCCCGGGTCCGGCTCGGCGTAGCTGCCCGGCGTCGGGTCGAGGTAGCCGCCCGGCGGCACCTGGTCCGGCACCTCACGCGCGGTCGGGATGACGGCGGTGCGGTCCGGGTCGTACGCCGGCCGCGCGCCGCTGTTGTCGTCGCCGAGCGCGGTGATGTTGCGGGTGAGCCGCCCGGCGACCACGCCGAGCAGCGCCGCGCCGACGAGGAACGTGCCCGGGTTGCGGCGGGCGTAGCTCTTCACCTCGTTGAGCAGGTCACCCGGCTCCCGCTGCTCCAGCCAGCCGGCCACGCCGTGCACGCGCTCGGCCGCCTGGTGGGCCAGCTCGGTGACCGGCCCGGAGCCGCCGCCCTGCTGCGCCATGGTGCGCATCTCGTCGGCGAGCGAGCGCAGTCCGCTGGCGGCGCGCTGCTGCTGCTGACCGGCCTGGGCGGCGACCTGGGTGCGGGTCTCGCCGTAGAGGTCGCGGGCCTGCCGCTTGGCCTCGCCGACCACCTCCCGGCCCTGCTCCTTGGCGGTCTGCGCGACGGCGCCGCCCGCGTTCGCGGCGTCGGAGCCGACCTGGCGGGCCTGGTCACGTACGCCGCCACCACCGTTCGTCGACTGGTACGTGGCCGAACTGGGGGAAAGATCCTGAGTCATGGTGTCCCTTCCGCTCGTGTGTTCCCAGCGGGGTGTCTTCGGGGGGTACGCGGATTTGTTTCCGCGTGACAATCGCCCTACCCCAGGTCGGCGGCTCCATGCCTGATTCGTGAATTCTCTGCGGGAGTGCCCTGCCCCGGTCAGACAATGGGGTGCCCGCCCGCCCGGGCGGCGGCGAGTTCCACGGGGGTGACAGGGATGGCACGTGACCTGCGCGAACACGCGCCCGCCCGGCCTGCGGTGCAGAAGGTCGCCCTCGCGGCGGCCGCCGTCTTCGCGCTCATCGGCGTGCTCGGTTTCATTCCCGGCATCACCACGCACTACGGCGAGCTGACGTTCGCCGGGCACCACTCCGAGGCGAAGCTGCTCGGGGTGTTCCAGGTGTCGGTGCTGCACAACCTGGTGCACCTGCTGTTCGGGCTGGTCGGGCTCGTGATGGCCCGGCGGCTGGCCGGGGCGCGGGTCTTCCTGGCCGGTGGCGGCGCGCTCTACCTGGTGCTGTGGCTGTACGGCTTCGCCATCGACCGCGACACCGCTGCCAACTTCGTGCCGGTGAACGACGCCGACAACTGGCTGCACCTGGTCCTCGGGTTCGGCATGCTCGCCGCCGGTCTGCTGCTCAACAACAACCTCGGCACCGGCACCCCGGTGGAGGCACCCTTCGACCGCCCTTGAGCAGGCGCGACACGCCGGTGCGGCGTTTGCCCCGGCCCGGCGCCGGGCCGGAGGACAACCTCGACCACGCCCGCCCCGAGCGTCAGGCCACCGGTCAGGCCGCCACCGGCAGCCGCTTGGCGAAGCAGACGCTGTACGGGTTGTCCACGTACTCGCCGTACACCGGAATCGGCTCGTAACCGCTTGATCGGTAGAGCGCGATCGCGGCCGGCAGGTAGGTGCCGGTCTCCAGGCACACCGTGCGGTGCCCGTGCCGGAACGCCAGTTCCTCCAGCGCCACCAGCATCTGCCGGGCGATGCCCCGCCCCCGGTACGCCGGACGCACGTACATCCGCTTCAGCTCGCCGGTGTCGGCGTCGAGTGCCTGGAGCCCACCGCAGCCGACGGCCCGGCCGCCCACCACGGCGGCCAGGTAGTGGATGTCGGTGTGCACGACTGTGACCTGCCCGTCCAGCCCGCCGTCCGCGTCGCGCAGTTCACGCTGCTGGGCGACGACGAGCGCGGCGATCTCCGGATCGGTGGCGGGACGGGACTCGATCAACATGCCCGTACGCTAGATCGGCCGGATTTCGCGCAGGTTTCCCGCCACCGACCCGGAAACGGCTACTCGGCGTCCGCTTCCGCCACCGGCGCGGCCTCGACCTCGTCCTCCGGCCGGACCCGGCGGGCCTTGCGGGCCGCCAGCCGGTCCGACGCCGACGGCCGGTTCGTCTTCTCCTCCAGCCGCACGTCGGTGCCCCGGTTACCGGGTACGAAGTCGACGCCGGCGTAGAGCGTCGGCTGCCAGTCGAACTCCCGGTCGCCGATGCGCACCAGGTCACCGGCCTGCGCGCCGGCCTTGGCGAGCTTCTCCTCGACGCCGAGGCGGGCCAGCCGGTCGGCCAGGTAACCCACCGCCTCGTCGTTGTCGAAGTTGGTCTGCTTGACCCAGCGCTCCGGCCGGCTGCCGCGCACCGTGTACGAGCCGTCCGGCTCGGCCTCGATGGTGAAGCCGGCGTCGTCGACCGCCTTCGGGCGGATCACGATCCGGGTCGGCTCGGCCGGCGGGGCGGCGCGGCGACCCTGCTCGACCAGCTCCGCCATCGCGTACGTCAGCTCGCGCAGACCCTCGCGGGTGGCGGTGGAGACGTCGAAGACGCGCAGGCCGCGCGCCTCCAGGTCGGGGCGGACGATGTCGGCGAGGTCCTTGCCGTCCGGCACGTCGACCTTGTTGAGCGCGACCAGCCGGGGCCGGTCGGCCAGGCCGCCGTACTGGGACAGCTCGGACTCGATGGCGTCGATGTCGGCGAGCGGGTCGCGGCCGGGCTCCAGCGTCGCGGTGTCGATCACGTGCACCAGCACGGCGCAGCGCTCGACGTGGCGGAGGAACTCCAGGCCCAGGCCCTTGCCGCTGGCCGCACCAGGGATCAGGCCCGGCACGTCGGCGACGGTGAAGGTGTGGTTGTCGACCCGGACCACGCCCAGGTTCGGCACCAGCGTGGTGAACGGGTAGTCGGCGATCTTCGGCTTGGCCGCGGAGATCACCGAGATCAGCGACGACTTGCCGGCCGAGGGGAAGCCGACCAGGCCCACGTCGGCGACGCTCTTGAGCTCCAGCACGACGTCGAGCCGGTCGCCGGGCTCACCCAGCTCGGCGAAGCCCGGCGCCTTGCGGCGGGCGTTCGCCAGCGAGGCGTTGCCGCGCCCGCCCCGGCCGCCCCGGGCCGCCTCGAACGTGGTGCCGACGCCGACCAGGTCGGCCAGCACCTCGCCGTCGAGGCTCTGCACGACGGTGCCGTTCGGCACCTTGATGAGCAGGTCGCGGCCGTTGGCGCCGTCCCGGTTCGAGCCGGCGCCGCCCTTGCCGTTCTCGGCCTTCAGGTGCGGCCGGAAGTGGAAGTCGAGCAGCGTGGTGACCTGCGCGTCGACCACCAGCGACACGCTGCCGCCGTGGCCGCCGTTGCCGCCGTCCGGCCCGCCGAACGGCTTGAACTTCTCCCGGTGGATCGAGACACAGCCGTGCCCGCCGTCGCCGGCCTGCATGTGCAGGACGACCCGGTCAACGAACGTCGTCACGACGCCAATCCTTCCAGCGGGGTCCGCCCCGCACGTGAAAAAGCGAAGCGGGCCGGGACTCGAGGTCCGCGGCCCGCAACGCTTTCAGAACTACTGCTGCGGCACGATGCTGACGGTCTTGCGACCGCGCTTTGTGCCGAACTGCACCGAACCGGCGGCCAGCGCGAACAGCGTGTCGTCGCCGCCACGGCCGACCAGGTCACCGGGGTGGAACTTGGTGCCACGCTGACGGATGAGGATCTCACCCGCGCTGACGACCTGACCACCGAAGCGCTTCACGCCGAGCCGCTGGGCCGCGGAGTCACGGCCGTTACGCGAGCTGGACGCACCCTTTTTGTGAGCCATTGGAGGACGACCTACTTCCCGCTGGAGATGCCGGTCACCTTGACCTGGGTCAGCGGCTGGCGGTGACCCTGGCGCTTGTGGTAGCCGGTCTTGTTCTTGAACTTGTGGATCCGGATCTTCGGGCCCTTGGTGTGCGCGGCGATCTCGCCGGACACCGCGACCTTCGCGAGCTTCGCCGCGTCGGTCACCAGGTCGTCACCGTCGACGAGGAGCACCGCGGTGAGCTTCACCGCGTCGCCGGGGGCACCGGCGAGCTTCTCGACCTCGATCACGTCGCCCTCGGCGACCTTGTACTGCTTGCCGCCGGTCTTGACGATCGCGTACATCGGAGGCGGACTCCCTGTCGTTGAGGCTACTGGCGTCTATTCCACCGCAGTCGGCTGTCACACCGTTCGCGGTCGTTCCCACGGCGTCTCGCCGGGAGCCGTGACACCGGCAGCGCGGGCACGCGGGAACTCGGCACACCAAAAGTGCGCCGCAGGCAAGGGTACGCCATACCCGGCCCGCCCCCCAAACCGGGCCCGCGGTCCGCGGCCTCCCGGCGGCCAGCGGACACGACAGAACCCCTGAATCCACCCATAGCGTGCGGATTCAGGGGTCCTGTTCGAGCAGGTCAGAGCCTCACGGCCGGGTACGCCGCCGGGCGCCACCACGGCGTGCCCGCCGGCGCGGGGCGCCGCTGTCGTCGTCGTTGTCGCCGTCACCGATCGCGTCCGGGTCGTCGGCGGCGGCCAGCCGGGCCGAGTCGCCCTCCTGGCTGTCCGCGACCGCCGGGGCGGCCGGCGTGTCCGTCTCGAACCGGGACAAGTCGTAGCCCTGGGTGTCGTAGTAGTCGTCGTCGGTCTCGACCACCTCGGCGACGGTCCGCTCCGGGGCGGCCGGTGCGGCAGGCGGCTCGACGGCCGGCGGCTGCACGGCGGCGGGCTCCGGCGCGGCCTCCACGGCGGGCTTCTCCGCGGCGGCCTTGCGGCCCCGGCGCCGGCCGCTCTTCTCCTCGACCGGTGCGGTGACAGCCGAGGCGACCGCCTTGACCTTCTCCCCCGCCCCGCCGCGCGGCTTCTCCGGCACCGGCTCGGTGTGGATGATCACGCCCCGGCCCTTGCAGCACTCGCAGGTCTCGCTGAACGCCTCCAGCAGGCCCGCGCCGATGCGCTTACGGGTCATCTGCACCAGGCCGAGCGAGGTGATCTCGGTGACCTGGTGCTTCGTACGGTCCCGGCCGAGGCACTCGGTGAGCCGGCGCAGCACCAGCTCCCGGTTCGACTCCAGGACCATGTCGATGAAGTCGATCACCACGATGCCGCCGAGGTCACGCAGCCGCAGCTGGCGCACGATCTCCTCGGCCGCCTCCAGGTTGTTGCGGGTGACCGTCTCCTCCAGGTTGCCCCCGGAGCCGGTGTACTTGCCGGTGTTGACGTCGACGACGGTCATCGCCTCGGTGCGGTCGATCACCAGCGAGCCGCCCGAGGGGAGGAAGACCTTCCGGTCCAGCCCCTTGAGGATCTGCTCGTCGATCCGGTACTCGGCGAACACGTCCGCCACCCCGGCGTGCCGGCGCAGCCGCGCCACCAGGTCCGGCGAGACGTGCGACAGGTACGACTCGACCAGGTCGTACGCCGGCTCGCCCTCGATGACCAGCTCGCGGAAGTCCTCGTTGAAGAGGTCCCGGACCACGCGGATGACCAGGTCCGGCTCCTCGTAGAGCAGCACCGGGGCGCCGCCCTCGGTCGCCTTGGCCTGGATGTCCTCCCACTGCGCCTGGAGCCGCTTGACGTCACGCGCCAGCTCGTCCTCGCTGGCGCCCTCGGCCGCGGTCCGGACGATCACCCCGGCGCCGTCCGGCACCAGCTTCTTCAGCACGTCCCGAAGCCGCTTGCGCTCGGTGTCGGGCAGCTTGCGGCTGATCCCGGAGGCGTTGCCGTTCGGCACGTAGACCAGGTGCCGGCCGGAGAGCGCGATGTGGCTGGTCAGCCGCGCGCCCTTGTGCCCGATCGGGTCCTTTGTCACCTGCACCAGCACCGAGTCGCCGGAGCGCAGCGCCTGCTCGATCGAGCGGGCCCGGCCCTCCAGGCCGGTGGCGTCCCAGTTGACCTCACCGGCGTACAGGACCGCGTTGCGCCCGCGCCCGATGTCGACGAAGGCCGCCTCCATGCTCGGGAGGACGTTCTGGACCTTGCCCAGGTAGACGTTGCCGGCCATGGTGCCGGACGAGTTCCGCGTGACGTAGTGCTCCACGAGCACGCCGTCCTCGAGCACGGCGATCTGGGTACGGTCACCGCGCTGGCGGACCACCATCACCCGGTCCACCGCCTCGCGGCGGGCCAGGAACTCCGACTCGCTCAGGATCGGCGGGCGGGTACGTCGCTGCTCGCGGCCGTCCCGCCGCCGCTGCCGCTTGGCCTCCAGCCGGGTCGAGCCGGAGACACCCTGCACCTCGTCGACCGGCTTGCGCGGCTCACGGATCTTGACGACGGTCGGCACACCGTCCTCGGCGGCGGTGTCCGCCTCCCCCGCTCCCCGGCGGCGACGACGGCGACGGCGACGGGTCATCCCCTCGCCCTCGGCCTCCTCGGCCTCCTCGTCCTCCGCGGACTCCTCGGCCTCGCCCTCGGCGGCCTCGGCCGCGACGGGCTCCTCGCCGTCCTCGTCGTCGGCCTCGTCCGCGCCGCCCTTGCCCCGGCCACGACCCCGGCGGCCCCGGCGACGGCGACGCCGGCCCGCGGCCGTCTCGTCGTCCTCGTCCCCCTCGACGGCCTCCTCGGCCTCGGCGGCGGACTCCTCCTCGGCGGCCTCCGGCTCGACCTCGGCCTCGACCGGCTCGACCTCACGGCGGCCGCGACGGCGGCGCCGGCCGGTCTCGACCGCTTCCTCGATCGGCTCCTCCGCCGCCGGGTACGTCACCTGGACGGCCGGCGCCTCGTCGGGCTGCGGCGCCATGAACAGGACGGTCGGCGCGGAGAGCGCGGCACGACGGCGGCGGCTGGTGGGCGGCGGCGTCTCGGCCGGCTCCTCGGCCACGCGCGGCACGGCGGCGCCCGTCGACACGACGCCCGTCGCGTCCGCCGGGCCGCCGCTGCGGGCCAGGTCGACCTCCTGGGTACGCGCGGCAGCGGCGCCCGCGTCCTCGACGGTCCCGCCGGTCTCGCTCTCGGCGTCCTCGTCCTCGACGTCCTCGACGGTGCTCTCGGCGGCGCCGGTGCTCGCCGTACCGGCGGCGGCCCTGCTCCCGCTGGTGGTCTTGTCGCCGGCGGCGGTGGTCTTGGCGGCGGCGCGCCGGCGGGTACGGGTCCGGCCGCCGGTCCCGGCGGTCTCTTCGGTGGCGGCCCCGCCCGGGGCGGCGGCTTCGCCGCCGTCGATGTCGGCGCGTCCCTCGGCGATCAGATCGCCACCGGGCGCGGACACCGGCCCGTCGATCACGCCGTCCGCGGGCGCCTGCCCCGCGGCGGCGGTCTCGTCCGGGGCGACGGTCTCGGCAGCCGGCGTGGCCTTGCGGCGACGGGTCCGGGTCACCTTGACCGGCGGCACGACCTCCTCCGAGGCGGCCTCCACCCCGGCTGCGGCCACCGGCTCCTCGACCGCCTTCGCCGGCGTCGCCTTACGACGCCGCCGGGTGGTCTTGGGCGCGGTGTCCAACTCACCGGCGATCGGTGCGAACACCTCGGCCTGCGGCGACTCGCCGCTGCCGGTCACCGTGCCGGACGCCTCGACCGGCGCGTCGGTCTGCTCCGGCTGGTTCAGCGGAGCGGCCTTGCGGCGGCTGGCCCGCTTACGGGCCGGCGGCTTGGTCTCGGCGACGCCCTCCACGGTGCCTTCCGTGGTGGCTCCCTCGGCGCCGGCCGGGGTCGCGCTCGCGGCGCTGCCGGAGGCGGTGGCGGCACTGTCGGCGGTCGTCCCGGTCGGCGTTGCGCCGGTCCGTTCGCCGCCCTCGGGCTCGTTCTCGAGCATGGACGTTCTCCAGTTCTGGCCGCCCCGGGCGCGGGTGAGCGCTGCCACGCAGGGTTGCCGCAAAGGTGTTTCCGCCGGGCGCGCAAACGCGCGACCGCCGAAGTCTGCCTGCCAGAGCGTTGACCGACGGTCAGCGCTCTCCGATGGTTGCCCCGTCGCGATCCGCTTCCAACGGATCGACGATCTCGCCCTGCGCGGTCAGCGTGCCCTGCGCCAGCCGAATCACCTTCGGGGTGACCGGCGGCTCCAGGGCGGCCACCGCGCGGAGGCCGGACAGGACGTCATCGGGCCGAACGGACGGGGTGACCTGCCGCACGACCAGTTCGAGTATCGCACACGGTACGGCCGCCGCCCCGGAAGGCGTCTCAGCCGGAGCCATCACATCGATTGACACCACTGCCGCTCGGGCGTCGAACGTACGCCGCCCCTGCTTGGTCATCCGCTCGACCTGGATCTCGTCGGCGGCGGTGAAGGCCGCCACCGCCTGCGCGAGCACCTTCGGGTCGACCTCGGGCAACTCGATGCGCCAGTACGACGCCTCGATCCGGTCGGCCAGGCTGCCACCGGTGGCCTCCACCGCGTCGAGCACGTCGAGTCCGGGTGAGAGGGCGCCGTCGAGGGCTTCGCGCAGCTTCGCCGGGTCGACCGGCTCACGGAGCCCGATCTCCAGGTACTCGGCCTCACTCGCCACACCCGTCGGGGCGGCCGAGGCGTAGGAGATCTTCGGGTGCGGGGTGAACCCCTGGGAGAAGGCGATCGGCACGCCGGCCCGGCGCAGCGCGCGCTCGAAGGCCCGGGCGAAGTCCCGGTGCGAGGTGAACCGCAGCGGCCCACGCTTGGCGTACCGGATACGGACCCGCTGGACGACGGGGGCCTGGCCGCCCTCGGGTTGAGGCTTTCTGGCGATCGTGAGCTCCTCGGCTGTGCCTGCGTATCGGTCTCATCCTGACGCAGCGCCCACCACGCCCCACACCCGGGGCCACCCCACCCACCCCAAACCCACCCAAACCCCGCCCTCGCCCACCCTGGCCCCCGCCCCACCCCGCGCTCGCCTCGCTGATCATGAAGTTAGCGGCGAAGTCTCCGAATGTGCCGCCAACTTCATGATCGTCGGGCCGAGGGCGTGCCGGGTGGGCGGGCGCGGGCGGTGCGGGGCGGGGCGGTAGGGGTGTGGGTCAGGAGCGGTTGTCGCCGGGTGGGGCGTAGGGGCTCTGGCCGGGTGGGGCGTGGTGGGCCTGGCCCTGCGGCGGATAGGCGCCCTCGCCCGGCGGGTACGCCCCCGGCTGCGGGTAGCCGCCCTGCTGGGGATAGCCGCCCTGCTGAGGGTGCGCGCCGGGCTGCGGGTAGCCGCCGGGTGCGCCGTAGCCGGGCGGCGAGGCGGCCGCATGACCGGCGGGCACCGGTGGACCCTGACCGTTCAGCCGGTCCAAGTCCTCGTCCGGGATCGCGCCGGCCCGGGCCAGTTCGCGCCGGTGACGGCGGCGGTTCCAGATCAGGAACGCCACGAGCGCCATCACCACCACGAGCGCCACGGCGATGCCGATGCCGATGACCATCACCTGCTGGTCGGTGGGGCCGCCCCGGTCGCCGTACTTCGTCACGTCGAAGTTGTCGTCCTCGGCGGCGGCCGGTGGCGCTGACGCGCTCGGCGCGGCAGCCCCGAGCAGCGGGTTCGCCGACACCCCCGGCACGTCGGCGGTGAGCGCCGCCACCGGGTCGATCCGGCCGAAGCCGAACCGGGGGTCGCGGCCGGGCGGGCCCGCGTCCCGGGCGGTGCGGATGATCCGGTTGATCACGTCGGGCGCGGACAGCTTCGGGTACTTCGACCGGATCAGCGCCGCGACGCCGGAGACGACGGCGGCGGCGTCGGAGGTGCCGTCCCCCCAGCCGTAGCCCCGGTCCGGTCCGATGTTGTAGACCTCGTCACCGGGCGCGGCGATCACCGCCTCCGGCCCCGAGGCCGATCCGGACCAGAAGCCCCCGCCCCGGACCGTGCCGGTCACCGCGATCACACCGGGGATCTTGGCGGGTGAGGTGACGTCCGGGCCGGCCTGCCGGGCGTTGCCTGCGGCGGCCACCACGACCACGTCGCGCTCCAGCGCGTACCGGATCGCGGCCTCCTCGACCTCCTCCACGGCTCCGGCACCGCCGTACGACAGGTTGAGCACCTTCGCCCCGCCGTCGACGGCCATCCGGATGCCCCGCGCGGAGTCGTCCGAGGTGAACGCGTCGCCGGCGGGCTTCCGGATGGGCAGGATCCGGGCGTCGGGCGCGATGCCCACCACCCCGGTCCCGTTGGCCGCGATGATCCCCGCCATGTGGGTGCCGTGACCGTCCGGGTCGCTCCGCCCGTCGCCGGAATCGCGGGTGCTTCCCCCGGCCAGCAACTGGCCCCGCATGTCGGGGTGCCCCGCGTCGACGCCGGTGTCCACCACGCCCACGACGACGCCCCGGCCGGTGGAGATCTGGTGCGCCCGGTCGATCCGCAGCTCGTCCAGATACCACTGCTCGGCGCGACGCGGAGCGGCGACCGCCGGCTGGGCGGCGCCCAGCAGCATCAGTCCGGCAAACAGACCGGCAGCCACCGGCCGGAGCGCGCCGACGTGCACCTTCATCCGTCCGTCCTCATCGCAGGATGCCCGGGGACGCACCGTCACCGGTGCCCCACGTCGCCCGGGCTCGGTGCCGCCCGCCGCACCTCGGCCGGCGCGGTCGCGTCCAGGTCCAGCGCCGGCAGCCATGCCGGTAGGGGCAG